>NZ_PNCV01000139.1:0-5469 GCF_005886925.1 Pseudoalteromonas sp. S3260 | reverse complement strand
CCAGACCCCCACCCCCCCCCCCCGCCCACGCCCCACCTTATTTATAACACGCAGCAGCCCGCATCCGCCAGCTTAGCCGGTGCCCGGAGGGCCGCCGTGCGCTCTTCCGATCAATCAACCTTAACCCGCTTCTCGCAGCTCGTCGCCCGCTGCCGTGAACCCAAACACCGTGCTTGGCTTAATCTCTACCAAAACCTAAAACCTAGAACCTAGCACCTTTGTCTTTAACCAGACGCGGGATAAACCCGCTGCTACATCAATCAACCTTAACCCGCTTCTCGCAGCTCGTCGCCCGCTGCCGTGAACCCAAACACCGTGCTTGGCTTAATCTCTACCTAAAACCTAATACCTAGAACCTAGAACCTTTGTCTTTAACCAGACGCGGAATAAACCCGCTGCTACATCAATCAACCTTAACCCGCTTCTCGCAGCCCGTCGCCCGCAACCCGTCACCCGCTTCTCGCAGCCCGTCACCCGCCGCTCGCTGACGGCTGACGGCATATTCCAAACACAAAAAAGCCCGCAGCGTTAACTGCGGGCTTTTTTATTGAATGAGTGAGTCAGCCGGTAAGCCGGGTTCTGTCCTTTCCGAAGAAAGTGATAATCATTCGTCTAGGCCATAAATCGCTCTATGGCTCAAGCAACCTACCCGGTTCCAACGTGGGCCACGCCATAAGGAACCCTATTTGGTCTTGCTCCGAGTGGAGTTTACCTTGCAACCGACTATTACTAGCGGCCCGGTGCGCTCTTACCGCACCCTTTCACCCTTACCAATCCGAAGATTGGCGGTCTTCTCTCTGCTGCACTTGTCGTGGGCTCACGCCCCCCAGCCGTTAACTGGCACTCTGCCCTGTGGAGCCCGGACTTTCCTCCCCCTGCGCATTTTCGTTGCAGGCAGCGATTATCTTGGCTAACTCGGCGCGCAGTATACATGAGAGCACAACACTACGCAGTAAACATTTACTGTTTTTCTTCAATAATTGTTTTATAAAGCGCGTTTTTCTTCATACCGAAGTAATCGGCTACTACACCACAGGCTTTTTTCATTGGCATTTCGTTTTCGAGTAACGCTAACATTTTACGAGCTTCTGGTGGAATATCGTCAACTACCTTAGGTTTACCCGGCAGCATGAGTACTATTTCACCGCGCTGTTTAGTAGGATCGTCAGTTAAAAACTGCTTTAACTCAGTCACTGTGCCATTAAAAAAGGTTTCAAATGTTTTAGTGAGCTCTTTGGCAAATACCACTTGCTGCTCACTACCTAGCGCTGCTTCTAAATCGTCTAAGCTTGCCATAATACGGTGGGTACTTTCATACATAATGCTGGTGATGCTTGAGTTAACTGCATCAATAAAAAAGTCTTGGCGCGCTTTACTTTTAGCGGGCGTAAAGCCAACAAACTGAAAACGGTCGGTTGGCAGCCCTGAACAACATACCGCCGTAATAGCAGCGCATGCACCAGGTACAGGTGTTACAAGTGCGCCCTGCTCACGGCATAAATTAACAACGGCATAACCAGGGTCGCTTATAAGCGGCGTGCCGGCATCGGATACTAATGCAATATTTAACCCTTGATTAAGTTGGTCGATAATTTGCTGCGCTTTTTGCTTTTCATTATGGTCATGTAACGCAAAGGTTTTAGCCTTAATACCAAAGTGGCTGAGTAGCTTGCCAGTATGGCGAGTGTCTTCAGCAGCGATTAAGTCAACCTGCGATAATGTCGCGATTGCACGCTGACTTAAGTCGTCATAATTGCCGATTGGGGTGGCAACAACGTAAAGAGTGCCAATTTTCTGTGAATTCTCCTCATTTAACATTGAGGTCTCCTGCGTCAGTCAGTAATATAAGCAAATCGCGTTAACGTATGGGAAATCATTGTGCGACTTAAACTAGTTAGTCTATTAATTATATTGTCAGGGTTATCGGCGTGTAGCACAACCGAAAAACCAACTAAAACCAGCGATAACTTAAATAGCAGTGCCAATACGCTGAAAAATGAAGCACTGAACGCGCAATCGATTTATCAATTAGCGCAAAACCGTTTTGGTGCAGATAAAATTCAACTGCTTTATAGTGCCCGTGATAGCGCCATTACTGAAGAAAACTGGCCGCTACTCGAAACAATATGTAGCGAACTTGCACTTACTGCCAGTGTTGATCAAATTCAAAACCGTTTATATATTGCCTTTGCACAAAAAGAGCAGAATAAAAACCAGCAAGCACTTGAAGTATTAAACTCACTTGAGGGACAACTCAAGCAACCCGAACATTTTGCCTGGCACCAATTTTTAACTGCCAGCATTTTTGCTTCTCAAAACTTGCCAAAACGTGCTGCACCCTATTTTTTTGCGGCGTCAGAATCTGCAACTAAAAACACTATTTCAATTCCTCAGCTTAGTGATGCACTTTGGAAAAATTTAAAGCAACTCTCATCTTACGCATTAGAACGATTTAACCGTGGTTCTGTGATCCAACAAGGTTGGGTTAACTTAGCTTTGTATCATCAAGTTTACGCCAACAGCTCGGTTGATTTAGACCAAGCCATTAATAATTGGCGCCGCCGTTACCTTGGGCATCCTGGTAACAATGTACTGCCAAAACAAGAAACGTATGCTAATGAATTAGCGCCAATTAATATTGAGCGTTTGGTTGTTTTACTGCCTCAGTCAGGTGCTAATAAGCGCCTTGGGGATGCCTTAAAAGCCGGTATATTGGCAGCGCTTGATAAAAAAGAGATCAACGAAACACTGTTTATAGATGAAAACACTGAAACAGAAGCGTTGAGCGCACAAATTTCTCAGTTACAGCCTGACTTTGTTATTGGTCCACTATTAAAAGCCAATATAGATAAGCTCGCTAATACCAATACATTACTCGATATACCCACCTTACATTTAAATACCTTTGATGGCGAAAGAACCTCGCTGCAACATTACTTTTTTGCGCTTAATCCTGAACATGAAGTACAGCAAACGCTAGAGCACTTTTTAGCACAGGGTTATCAAAAGCCGATGTTGCTAGCGCCAAATAATACCAATGGCCAGCGCTTAGTTGACTACTTTAATCTGCAGTGGCAACGCTATAGTGAAACAACCACACAAGTGGGCTTTTACAACGACAATAAAGATATGCCCAATACCATTACTAGCTTGCTAGAAGTTGATAAGTCAAAAGAACGTATTAAATCTGTTAAAGCACTTTTTAATAAAGAAGTTGAAAGCGAAACACGCTCACGTGGAGATATTGATGCCATCTACATACTCGGCGACGCCATTGAAACCCGATTAATTAAGCCTTACCTTGATGTTAATGTGAGTACCTTTGCCGATAGAATTCCTATTTACGCCAGCTCTAAAAGCCACAGTAAGCAAATAGATACCACTGATAAAGGCGATTTAGACGGACTCTACTTTACTGAACTGCCTTGGATGTTAGACTCACAAATTAAGCAACATAATCTGCGTCAGCAATACAATGATTTATGGCCTGAACAAGCCGATATAAGCCAACGTTTATTTGCGATGGCTTATGATTCCGTCACCATGCTTAACGATATTAGACAATTGAGTGTTACACCCGATAAATACTTTTCAGGGTTGAGCGGTAAATTGTCGATTAATAGTGCCGGTGATATTGAACGTTCACTGCAATGGGCTCAGTACAGCAACCGCCGAATAAAACCGGTGGAGTTAAAAACACAACGCCCTGTACCGCTATTTATGCAATCAGCTAACGATGGCATAACCATAATTAACTAAGGGGTCGACATGTCGTGGTTTAAACAGCTGTGGCAAAATAGTCGTGAAAAAGGCCAGTATTATGAGCGCCAAGCGCAAAAGTATTTAGAAGCACAAGGCTTAAAAGCGATTGAGCGTAATTACTACTGCCCCTATGGCGAACTTGATGTCATTATGAAAGACGGTGACACCTTAGTGTTTGTTGAGGTTAAGTTTCGTAAAAATAATATAAAAGGCGGCGCTAATTATGCTTTAAGCCCGCAAAAGCAAGCAAAATTAAGACGAGCTATTTATCATTACCTCGCGGCTAAAAATTTAAAAAATCAGCCATTACGTATTGATTATGTTGCTATAACAGGCGAGCCATCACTACACATAAACTGGCTAAAAAACGTATTTTAATACCGAGCACATACAAATGAGTGAGCAATTATTACAACAGCTAAATGCATAATGCGTAGTTAAAAATTAACAAGCTGCTTCTAAAAATCATCATCCTTAATAAATCGGGTGTGAGCTCACACAGAATTAGATATTAATTGTTGGTAATCCATGCAAGACACAATAAAAGAAATTTTTAAAGAAAGTATTCAAGTTCAAATTGCAGCAGGCGAAGTGTTGCCAAGCGCGTTAGAGTCAGCGGCATTCACCATTGCACAAAGCCTGATCAATGGTAATAAACTGATATGTTGCGGCACAGCAAACTGCCACATGTTGGCACAACACATGGCTGGCGTATTAGTAAACTTTTACGAAACAGAGCGCCCTTGCTTACCTGCAATCGCTCTCTCCCAAGAAAATATTAACCTAGGTCAAGGCCATCAAATAGATGACCACGATACCTTTGCGCGCCAAGTACGTGCCTTTGCTCAGCAAGGTGATTTGCTCCTTGCATTAGCAATTAATGGTAATGAAAAACATATAATTTCTGCAGTAGAAGCGGCACTAACCAAAGATATGAAGGTCATAGTAATGGTAGGTGATGATGGCGGCGAACTCGTTGGCTTACTTGGGCACAACGATGTAGAAATACGTACACCGTCTAAACGCCCTAGTCGCATTATTGAATCGCATTTAGTTAACCTTCACTGTTTAAGTGAATTGGTAGATTTAACTCTTTTCCCGCAGGATGAAAATTATGTTTAAACGCTCCCTGATTATTTTAGGCACCGTTGTGTTATTACAAGGTTGTGCTGCTGCTGTAGTGGCCGGCACAGCCAGTGCTGTTACTGCAGCAAACGATAGACGAACCATTGGCTCGCAAATAGACGACAACAACATTGAAATAAAAGCCAGCATTGCTATTAGTGAAGATGAACGTCTTAATAAGTTTGCTCATATCAGCGTTATAAGCGTTAATGGCGTGGTTTTAATGGTAGGGCAAGTTCCTAACCAAGAAATGAAAAACCAAGCGTTTAAAACCATTGAGAACCTATCTGGCATTCGTAAAATTCACAACCAACTACGCATTGGCTCTAATATTGGTATCACCACGCAAACTCACGACTCATGGTTAACCTCAAAAGTAAAAGCGCAGCTTTTAGCGGCTGAAAACATCAGCAGTAATAATATAAAAGTAGTGACTGAAAATGCCGAAGTATACTTAATGGGGCTAGTGTCTGACGCTGAAGCAAACCAAGCCGTTAATATTGCCCGTAATATCTCTGGCGTAGAGCGCGTTATTAAAGTGTTTGAGTATTTGTAAAGAATAAGGTTCGAGGTTCGAGGTTC
>NZ_PNCV01000138.1:0-7306 GCF_005886925.1 Pseudoalteromonas sp. S3260 | reverse complement strand
GGGAGTCCATACATCTCGGTGTTCTCTGTGGTTAAAAAATCAAAGACTAGAGGCAAAAAAGTTAGCTGGCTGCGGGGTTCGGGTTAAGAACCAAATCCCGCAACCCGTAGCTCGCAGCCCGCTGTGAGTTTAATCTTGCTGTTGTTCCATAAATCGCTGTAGCTGATCTTTTAGGTTTGGTGGAATGCCCTTGATCACTAACGTATCAGTGGCTTCATTATAAGTTACACGCTCGCCTAAATGCTTACGCTCAAAACTGATACTGACTCCACCGCCTAAGCCTGAAAATTTAACCATGCTGGTTACCGTTTTTTTATCAACCGGGAATGACTCTTCTAAGTCATAGCTTTGCTCTTTACAAAAACTTTCAAACGGGTTGTCGTCGCCTTTAGTAAGCGTTGCTGAAAGTTCACTCACATTAGCTTCTTCACCCGTGGTAACACAGTCGTTACAGTAATCGAATACTTGCTTACGTAACTCGTCTTTTTCAGATTTATCAAACTCTTGCTCTGATAAGTAGTCTTCTACCGCATTGAGCATCACTTGACTTTGCTGCTTAGGATCAATGCCCTCTTCACAACCTAAAAAGTCTAAGAAAAAGTCAGCGACTTTACGCCCTGCACGACCTTTAATAAATGAAATATAACGATTGTCGTCTGCCTGGGTATCCCATGCGGTTAAGTCAATACGAGCAGCTAATTGCATACGCGAAATATCTAAATGACGCGATGCGGCTAAATCAAGCTCAGAGGTCATTGAGTAATGCTCTTTAATATTGATCATAGCAATCAACATATAATCAGTCGCCACGTACTGATAATGACAAAATACTAAATATCCCGTTTCGTTAAAGGCGTATTTATCTAACTCTTCTTTTAATACCGTTGATGCTTGCTCGGTCATATGCCAAAAGCCAAGCTCATTATTGCGATAGCTTTGCATGGTAGAGGCTACAATACTGTTTTTTTCGCCACTAAAAGCACAAAACCCTTTGCCTGGTTTTCCGTTATAGGCATGGTGTAATTGCTCAATGAATACAGCCACTTTATCGTTGATAGTCATTTCGTCGTTACGAAGGTGAATTTGAGTGTCGTCGTCTTTTTTGTCTACATAGTGAACGACTAATTTTTTAACATCTATTGCCATCTTTGTTTTTCACGCCTCTGGTGTTAAAATACGGGAATATAACTCTTTTTATTGAACCAACTGATGCCAATCTTATCAAAATACTCTAATGAAGAAGTAGAACAAATCGTCGATCAGCTCATTGATGTTTTATCAAAACATAATGCGCCGGTTGATTTAAGTCTTATGTGTTTAGGAAATTCTATCACGCATATCTTAAAAGAGCATGTACCAACAGGGAAAAGACAAGCCGTTACTGAGAACTTTGCAAAAGCACTCGCGCAGTCGGTTAAGTAAACTCTATGAATTTATCGCAGCACAACCAGTTTTCATCGAAAGCGAGTCAATTATTAAGTTGGGGTCATTGGTTTACATTTGCCAATATTGGCTTAGCGCTTTTAATTAGCTTAAGCTATTTATTTGCCGATTCGCCACCGACCACTTATATGGGTATAACCTATATGATGGTTACTTGGCTAAGCCACACTAGCTTTATTGCATTTTTAGCGTTTGTGCTGACGGTTTTCCCTTTGAGTTTAGTATTCCCCTACCCACGGCATATACGCGGTATGGCAGCAGTGATTGCAACTGTCGGGGCCTCAATACTGACTTTAGACGCTTACGTCTACTTTAACTTAGGTTATCACTTAAATGCCTCTGCACTGCCTGAAATTATTTCACTGTTGTGGCATCGTGTAACAAACTCACCCGCACTTACTACCTTGCTAGCAGGCAGCATAGTGTTAGCAATATTAGCGTTTCAATTGACTGTTAGTAATTTTACTTGGCATCATTTAGGGCGTTTAAAACAGTTTAAATTTGCCCGTTATGCTGGTTCATTTTTAGTGATTTGTTTTGCGCTAAGCCACAGCATTCATATTTGGGCTGATGCAAATTTAAAATTTGATATCACTAAACAAGATAATGTACTACCACTTTCGTACCCGACTACGGCAAAAAGCTTACTCGCTAAAAACGATTTGCTGGATGTTGAAAGCTACGAGCAAGCGCACAACGTTAAAATTAATAACCAAGGTATTAATTATCAAGCACCTGCTCCATTAGAAAAATGTGAAGATTACAGCGCAGCAAAAGTTGATATATTGGTGTTTGATAATGACGAGCAGCTAGCAAAATTTGTTGCCAGTCAACAAAGTATTTATAAAAACACGCAATTTTTACAACCCACCGATCATAGTGATATGTTATTTGGGCTTGTGTACGGCTTGCCAGCATTTTACAAAACGAACATTATTGAGCAGCAAACTTTACCCGTTTGGCAAAGCCAACGCCGTAGTGTGGAAGTGGCTGGTATTGATGAGCTGAGCTTTATTAACGAGCAAGCACACAAAGACAGTGCAATAAGAATTGTCAAAGGGGCTGAAAACGCCACTGTACGTGATGACGCTACTGAATTTTTTGCTTTTAGTATCTCGCAAAATAGCAATGAAATTGTAACCACGTCAACATTGTATAGCTCCGATAAATTTATTTCTAAGGTGAACGGTTTAATTCAGCCCAGCGATATTATCGCTACGAGCCTTGGCCAATACTTAAACTGTAATGCGCTTGCGCAGCAAACTATGCTGGGCGAAAACTTGTACAGTAAAAGTAATAATATTGGGGTTAATTACTCGCAAGGCGTGGTGATTGCTTACAAAAAAGATAGAATCACGCTTATTGATCGTGATGGAAATTTTAGAAATATCTCTGCCGCTGAAGGGTTTTCAATTGAACAAGGGCTTGATATTCCATTCTTAGTGCATGGTATTAAAAAGCTTAAAACATTTTCTCAATAGCACCTCATAATACGAGCGAGTCATTAAAACTGACTCGCTTAGTTTCTGTTATTACTCCTTTGCACTTGCTATCCCCCCAAGCTAGGTTATAGTTTTTAGCATCGATAGTTTTTTAAGCTCAGCAGCGCATGTTAAGAATAACTGTTATGTGTAAAATTATTAACCTGATCGTTACCGCCTGTCTTTTTTGTTTAAGTACATATACTTCAGCGCAAGCCACTTACTTCAAGTGCGTCACTCCCAAAGGCACCACTTTCTCTCAGTTTCCCTGTAGTGATAATGCTACCTCACACACAATAACCGCCACTGAGCCTAAGCAAACCGGTAAAGAAATAAACTATACCAAACAGTTAAACGAGCTGGAACGAGATACGATTATTTCCAACCTAGAAGCGGAGCTGCGCAGCAATCAGCATAAGTTAGCAATACTTTTACGAGAAAAAGACAGGGCTGATTTTAAACAACAGCAGCGTTTAAATCATATATTGAGCGCAGATGATAAAAAGCGTATTAGCAAAGATATTAGAAACACACAGAAAAAATTAGTTAAGCAATATAAAAAAGATAAAGCATTGATTGAAAAGCGTATTAAAAAGTTACAAAAAAAGATTGATGCCTATCAACCTTAATCAGACTAACTTCAATAAATATCATCTTAATTAGCTTGGTTTTAAATATAAAATAACATACCCTTAACATCTATAGAGCATAAACTCTATTGTGTGTTTAGTGGTGTAATTTCCTTTGACCACCTTTTTCGGATTTAATACTAATACCAATTGCATTAAATTAGTGATCTATTATAGCGACAAAGAAATAAGTCGATAACAAGGCAAAAATTATGATACATAGTTGTTCTATATAAATAATTTTTAACGCAGCTAGCGGATTATTTAATACGCTAGAATGATCATGTTTTTAATAAAATTGGTATAACCACCGGCATTATCCTAAACACCTAAAGGCGTCTATTAAGGAGTACTGATGCAACCACGCCAAATTGCTGAATTAATTTTAACCGGTTTTAAAAAGCATTATTTGCTGTTTCAAAGAACAACAGCCAAGGCTCCCTACGCTTTTGCTAAAAGAGACTGGCAAGCTATTAATGATATAAGTCGCCTGCGTATAAGCTATTACGATGATCGGGTAAACGAAACAACAAAAACACTAAGAGAACGCCAGCAAACAGACGCGCTAAACGAGAGCTTATGGCTTGAAGTGAAAAAGCTTTACCAACACTTTTTATGTTTTCATCCGCAAGCAGAACTTGCTGAAACATTTTATAATTCAGTATTCTGCCGCCTGTACCACCGCCGCTATTTTCACAATGACTTTATTTTTGTAGAAGCCACGCTCAAAGATGCGCCTTCTGTGCCCGTTGAGGCTGAATACCGTAGTTATTTTCCTGTTGTAGATGGTTTAAAGCCCACAATTAAGCGCATTATTAATCACTTTGATTTTAAAGCCGACTTTGTCAATCTAGAACGCGATATTCGTTTATTAGTTAAAGCCTTTTATAAACAAGCACCCGATACACACCACCAGCATTGGCAAATGCGTTTTGATATATTACATACCCCGTTTTATCGTAATAAAGCCGCTTACATTGTGGGGCGCGTTGTATCGCAAAGTGGCGTTCAGCCTTTTATTATTGCCGTGTTACACCATGAAGATAAAGGCCTTTATTTAGATGCCTTACTTACAAATTCGTCGCAAATGCGCGTTATTTTTGGCTTTGCGCGTGCCTATTTTATGGTAGAAACTCATGCTCCTTCAGCGTTAGTGCGGTTTTTAAATCAACTTATGCCTAATAAAACCCTCGCCGAGCTTTACAACGCCATAGGCTTTCATAAACAAGGTAAAACCGAGTTTTATCGCGAGTTTTTGAATCATTTAACCCATTCTAATGATGAATTTACCATTGCTCCCGGTACACCGGGTATGGTGATGATGGTATTTACCCTACCCTCGTTTGGTTATGTATTTAAAGTTATTAAAGATAAATTTGGCGAAAGTAAGCCGTTTGGTCGCGATACGGTATTAAAACGCTATCAACTGGTTAAAAGTCATGACCGTGTTGGCCGAATGGCTGACACCATAGAGTATTCAAACGTCGTATTTCCTTTGGCACGATTTGATAGTAACTTGTTAGCACAGTTGCACAAAACCATTGGCTCATCGATGGTGATTGAGGGTGACTGGTTAATCATAAAACATTTATACATTGAACGGCGAATGACACCGCTTAATTTGTTTTTAGAAAATGCAGACGAAAAAAGTGCCGCCGATGCCATTGAAGAGTATGGCCAGGCGCTTAAAGAAATGATTGCCGTGAATATTTTCCCTGGCGATATGCTGTTAAAGAACTTTGGTGTAAGTAAGCACAAACGTATTATTTTTTATGATTACGATGAAGTGCAATATTTAACAGACATGAACTTTAGAGCACTACCCAAAGCAAAAAGTTATGATGATTATTTGATGGATGAACAAAGTTACTCGGTTGCTCCGCAAGATGTATTTCCAGAGCAATTATGTACCTTTGTAATGCCTAACCCAACATATAAACAATTTTTAACCAGTACGCACCCAGAACTACTTGATGTGAGCTTTTGGAAACAAGCACAACAAAATATAAAAAATGGAAAGGTGAGTCATATTTATCCCTATCCTACAGCACAGCGTTTTATCCATTACTGGTAAACGTTAAGGACACACAATGAATATAAGTAAAATAGATTTAAATTTACTGGTTTATCTCGATACGTTACTGCGCGAATGTAACGTTACTCGTGCCGCTAACCAGCTTAGTATTACTCAACCGGCAATGAGTAATGGACTTAAACGCCTACGTAACCTTTTTAACGATCCTATTTTAGTGCGTACCAGTGATGGTATGGTGCCGACCGAGCGCGCTATTGAGTTACAGCCTGTTATTCGCGGTATTTTGATGACGCTTGAAGAAACGCTAGCACCTAATCGCGAATTTGAAGCTAAACAAAGTAAACGCGTGTTTAGAATTATGGCCAGTGACTATGCAGCCAGTACCATGGCACCGCGTTTATTAGGGAAATTACATGAAGAAGCCCCAGACACCACATTAGATATTTTAACGCCCAGCGATGTAACCTTTCATGATGTAGAAAACGGTAAAGTAGACATGGCAATTAACCGCTTTGAGAACTTACCGCAATCGTTTCATCATAAGCGAATTTGGAAAGATAGCTTTTGCTGTTTAGTAAGATCCGACAACCCTATTATTGAAAACTTTAGCCTAGATAGCTATTTAAAAGCCCGTCATATTTGGGTAAGTAAAACAGGCTTTGGTGTTGGGGTTGGCATGGATCCAAAAGATGTGCAAAAGCTGGGTTGGGTTGACGAAGCGCTCGCACATTTTGGGAAGCATCGAAATATTGCCACCTTTACTCGTAACTACCATGTTGCGATTCATTTAGCGAAAGAAAAAAACCTCGTGGCGACTTTACCTTCAAAAGCGGCCAATATTTATGTAGACGATCCGGGGCTTAAAATACTTGAACCACCCTTTCCAATTCCACCATTTGAACTTGATATGATATGGAGCCCTTTGTTACACAGAGATGCTAGCCATATTTGGTTACGTCAAAAAGTAGCCGAAGTAGCTGAAGAGCTTAAATAACCTTCTTACATGCTTTTATGTAAATTTTGCTTGCTAGCAGCATGTTAGCAAGCTTGCCTAGACCTCCCCATAATAATAAAACCATGAAAAACAATTAGTTAAAAAATAAAACCGCGTTGGAATACCGCTTGCTTAGTTATCTATGTATTTTAAATTAACAGAGGTCATTATTATGAGCACCCATCAAGGACATGAGATAAATCATATCACCGACATTATCCAAGTAATGAATAGCGGTATCGACTTTTACGAAAAAGCACAAGATAAAGTACAAGATCCTAGCGTAAGTGCATTATTTCAGCGCATGATCGACGCCCGCAAAGTAAGTGTTGAAAGCTTACAACCCTATGCAATTAATCAACAAGGTGCACGTGAAGATGGCTCTTCGTTCGCGGTAGAAGCACGCAGAGCATTTACCGCTTTGCTCAGTACATTCACTAGCGATAACGACCAAACCTACATTAAAGAGCTTGAAGAAGTAGAAGATAAAACCTTAGAAGAAATCAAAACAGCGTTAAAAAAGCCTCAATCACATGATTGTGAAGCGGCGCTGTCAAAGGTATTGCTTACCATGCAAAGCTGTCATGCTGAAATGAGTAAAATGCAAAAACATTAAGTTTAAAAACGATAAAAGGGCCTTACGGCCCTTTGGTTGTTAAATAACAATAGGAGAGTTATTAGGGTCTGTTGACCTTTTAAGGTTGAATTTGCAGCAGTCTGTTTG
>NZ_PNCV01000137.1:0-8002 GCF_005886925.1 Pseudoalteromonas sp. S3260 | reverse complement strand
CCCATGTCGGGCGTACACAAGTCATTCAAAGGACAAAAAAGTAGCTGGATTTTGCTCGTTCGTCGCTAATTTTAGCCAGCTATTTTATTGCCTCTGATTGAGGCGTTAACTCTACTGAAAAAGTTCATCATTTGAGGTTATATGAATTATATATGTCTTGATACTTGCGTATTTCTTGATATTTCAACGAAAAAGCAAGATCTTGCTTTGGTTTCAGCTTTGGAAGAGCTAGTCGAAACCGATGTGGTGAAACTGGTTGTTACAGACTTGGTTGCTGAAGAATACGAGAGAAATAAAGAAGATGTTGCAAACAAGACTGCAAGACGATTGTCTCAAGAGTTTAAACAAGTAAAAGCTGTGGTAAGTGAGTTCGCTAGTGCAAACCAAGAGCAAACGCTCGAAGTGCTAAATGACATAAATGCACGATTGCCTTTATTAACAGATGCCAATTACAGCACAATCAACAGAGTCGAAAAACTAATCCAGTCTGCGGAGCTAATTAATATTAGTGAGCGTTCAAAAGTTGCAGCGGTTCAACGTGGCTTGGATAAAAAAGCCCCATTTCATATCAGTAAAAACTCGGTTGCAGACGCTGTTATTATCGAGCAGTTTTATGAGTTTTCGCTTGATGTTGATGCTACTGATAGCTGCTTCTTTATCACTCACAATCACAATGATTTTTCAGCCAAAGACCATAGAAAACCACATGAAGACTTCGACGATATTTTTAATCGTGAAAATGTTCATTATTTCAATAATCTTGCATCAGCTTTGAACATCATTGATGAGGATGTGTTGGCTGAGATCGAGTTTGAGTACGATTACACTGAAGAAACTCGTGGCTTACGAGAAATTCTTGATGTAATGGACGAGTTGGTGGATAAAGTTTGGTACAACAGACACCAGAATAGGATGTGGCAGATCGAACATGGTGAAATTGAAGTTGTGCCGGAGGGTACCGAACGGTACGGAAGTGCTGTCATACATGAACATATCCTAGAGGGTGCAATTAAATCTGCACAAAAAGTCGAAAGTAAGTATGAGGACACCGGTCCGTGGTCAGACTTTGAATGGGGTATGATAAATGGCAAATTATCAGCCTTACGTTGGGTTCTTGGCGACGAATGGGATATGTTAGACACCTAACCTAGCGTAGTTTTAACAAACGCCCAAGGGAGCAACCTACTTTTCCTAATCTAACAGATACACTATGGAGCACTAGTTCTAAAACGAAACTGTCCAGAGGCGGGTTATGTATTTAACTCGCCTTTGCCCCAAAATGAGTTTAGTTGAGCGTCGCAAATGTGCGAATAAGAGACAGTCAGAGTTATCTGGATATCTGGACTTAATTCTACAAAGCGGACGCTTAGCGAACCCGTTCATGCCCTAAAATTGAGGTTAGGCAATTAATTGCACCTTAAGAACGTTTAGCCAACCCGCATTAATTGTATAATGATGTCTCTTCTTCGAAAGAGTGTGTTTATGAGAACCATTGGAAAACTGGCAAAATATTTAGATATCTGTGTTGAAACTATCCGCTTTTATGAGCGCCAAGGTTTAATAGAACAGCCACCAAAACCAGAATCAGGTTATCGAATGTATGGCGAAACTCATGCCAGTCAACTCAAGTTTATTCTCAAAGCTAAAGCATTAGGATTTACCCTAAAAGAGATAGAATCACTGATGTCTTTAAGCAGTAATTGCGCTGAAGTCGAATCGTTGGGCTTACAAAAGCTGCAACTGATTCGAGATAAGATCAGTGATTTAAAGAGGTTGGAAAAAGTAATTCAAGATATGACAGACTCATGCAAAGCCAATCAAGATCCAAAAACCTGCCCAATTATCAATTCGCTTAAGTAGTCATTGACTCCGTACCCATGTACGGAGTTTAAAATACCTCAAAAATAGAGGTAATTATGATTAATAAAATTCTCGATAAAATCGGCTCTGGTGGCGTTTGGCTAGCCGCGCTAAGCTGCACAGCGTGTTTTCCTGCACTCGGCTCATTAGCATCAGCTCTTGGATTGGGTTTCCTATCACACTTTGAAGGAATTGCTGTTAACACCTTATTGCCCTTGTTTGCTTCACTAGCGTTATTAGTTAATTTCTATAATTGGTATCAACATAAGCATGTGGTAAGAGGCATTTTAAGTGTCATTGGCCCAATTGCAGTATTGTTAACCCTTTATCCATTGTGGCAATACGACTGGAGCACTTACTTATTTTATTTTGGGATCATTTGGATAGTTGTCATGTCAGTGTTGGATATGGTTAAGCCCGTTAAGGAGCCAGTATGCAAGGTATAGAGTTAGAATCAAAGATAACCTGTCCAGAGTGCGGGTTTAGTAAGGTTGAGACTATGCCTACAAACGCTTGTCAGTGGTATTACGAATGCGGAAGCTGTAAAACATTGCTTAAGCCGTTAAAGGGAGATTGTTGCGTTTATTGTTCTTACGGAACAGTAAAGTGTCCTCCTATTCAAGAGGGGAATAGTTGTTGCACTGGTAAATAATTCATTCCCCTGACTGCTTAGTGTCAGGGGAAAGCCTTAATGCAAATTGTTTACTTGGTTCTTCCTGTGGCTGGTAACTTGGCAGAAATAAGTGCCGCTAAACTAATAAAAGCAAACGAAATACCCAAGCAAGCAGCTAACCCGTATAGCTGGAAAACCCAGCCTGACAACACTGTGCCAATTAAACGCCCCATTGCATTTGCCATGTAGTAAAAGCCAACATCTAACGAAACGCCATCGGCATCAGCCATGCTAACAATCAAGTAACTGTGCAGTGAAGAGTTAATGGCAAACAGTACGCCAAATACCATTAAACCAGCAATGAGCAGTGTTTTAACTTCCCAGCTAAAGTATAACGATAAGGCAATACCTAATGTCACCAGTGCTAATAAGCTTGCCCATTTTACAGTTTCAGTCGCAGGAGAAACGCTATCTTTGAAGTTGATTAGCTTAGGTGTCATTGATTGCACAATTCCGTAACCAATCACCCAAAGCGCTAAGAAACCGCCAACCGTCCAATGATCCCATTCAAAGGCTTGCGACAAGAACACAGGTAGTGCAACTACAAACCAGACGTCACGCGCACCAAACAAGAAGAGTCGTGCAGCCGACAATATATTAATAGAGCTGCTCTTTGAGAAGATGTCGGTAAACTTAGGTTTGTTCTTGGCTTTACCTAAGTCGTTTTTCAAAGCATAAAGGCTGTAACACCAAACAAGAGCCAAAACACCTGCCATTAACAACATTGCGCCTTTGAAGGAAAGTAAAGTTAACAGTAAGCCGCCTAAGAAAAAGCCAACGCCTTTCAGGGCATTCTTAGAGCCTGTTAATACCGCGACCCATTTAAACAAGGTGCCTTCTTGTCCTGCGGCAACCAACATCTTAATTGAGCTTTTTGCGCTCATTTTGTTTAAGTCTTTGGCAATGCCTGAAAGCGCTTGTGCAATCATCACATACACAACTGTTAACCATTCAGCAGGAACAGCTAACATCAGCAAGGCGATAGTTTGAATGGCTAAGCCAATGTTCATGGTTTTATTTAGCCCTAAACGGGCACCTAAGAAGCCGCCAACTAAATTAGTGACAACGCCAAATATTTCATAAAACAAGAACAACATCGCAATACTAAGCGGACTATAGCCTAACGCGTGGAAATGAAGCACTACCAACATGCGTAGTGCGCCATCTGTTAAGGTAAATGCCCAGTAGTTACCTGTGACAACAAGGTATTGCTTAATATCGTCTGATAATGATGTCAAGCGCTTCATAGTGTTACATTACCCTTTAATTGATGATCCGACTTTACGAGCAAGTTCAGCCGTTCTATTAGCGTAACCCCACTCGTTGTCATACCATGTGTACAGCTTCACCTGAGTGCCATTAACGACCATTGTTGATAATGCATCGACAACGCTAGAACGTGGGTCGGTTTTATAATCGATAGACACAAGTGGCTTTTCTTCATAACCAAGAATGCCTTTTAATTCGCCCTCAGCCGCTTCTTTCATCCAAGCGTTAATTTCAGCTTCCGTTGTTGGACGCTCAACCTCAAATACACAATCAGTAATTGAAGCATTCGCAAGAGGCACACGTACCGCATGACCATTCAGCTTACCTTTCAACTCTGGGAAAATATGAGTAATCGCCGTTGCCGAACCTGTAGTGGTTGGGATTAAGCTCATGCCACAGGCACGCGCTCTACGTAAATCTTTATGCGGAGCATCTAGAATCGTTTGAGTGTTGGTAATGTCGTGGATAGTCGTCATCGAGCCATGTTTGATGCCGATTTTATCCAGTAACACTTTCACCACTGGTGCTAAGCAGTTTGTGGTGCAAGACGCTGCCGTTACGATTGAGTGCTGTTCAACATCATATAGATGGTCGTTAACCCCCATAACCACATTAAGTACACCTTCTTCTTTTACGGGTGCTGTTACAACGACTTTTTTTACTCCTTGGTCTAAGTAGGCTTGTAGCAACTCAGTTTTCTTCATCTTGCCTGACGCTTCAATGACCAAATCACATTCAGACCAATCCGTATCATTAATTGCTTTGTTTTGCGTTACACGAATGGCTTGACCATCAATTATCACGTTATTGTCATCATGGGTTACATCATGTGACCAAGTACCATGCACAGAATCGTACTTTAATAAATGTGCTAGCGTTTCTGCATTGCCAGCAGGATCGTTGATTTGCACAAACTCAATGTCTTGCCAACCAAAAGCAGCTCTAAGTGTTAAGCGACCCATGCGGCCCAAAACCGTTAATACCAATTTTAATTGCCATTGTTAAGCTCCTACTATTTGAAACTCATTGAAAAAAGAAAGTTGTACTGGGTGTGAGAGCGCTTTAGGGCGCATTTTCTGCACTTGTTTAATAATGTCTGCCTTGTCGTAACCTAGTTCAAACATCAGTAGTCCAATGACTAAGCCTGTGCGACCAGAGCCGCCTTTACAATGCACGGCAATGGTGCCTTGATTGCGTAAGATAGATAGCATGTCATCAAGGTTTGATTTGAACGCTGCTGCAAAATCTTCATTTGGTGCATCGTCATCTAAAATAGGTAACTGAAACCATTTAATACCTTGTGCATCACACACTTGAGGAAGGTCTTCGGCTTCATTCTTGTTCATTTCTGCATCGTACATCAGCGTCACAATCGCTTGTGCTCCAGCATCTTTCAATTGTGTAACCGATGTTGTTAAATCAACGTCTTTTGTTCCGGGGCAAGGAGTAAAGATAAAGCTTGCGCCATTATCAAGTGTTAGTATGTCATATGGATGAGTGTGCATAAAAAGCCTCTTAATTATTCGTTAAACCAATGTTTTGTTCTGTTCACAATCGATACGAGAGACAACATAACTGGAACTTCAACCAGAACCCCAACCACGGTCGCCAATGCAGCGCCTGAATGTAAGCCGAAAAGGGAAATAGCTACTGCCACTGCCAATTCAAAGAAGTTAGATGTACCAATCAAACAAGAAGGTGCAGCAATGTTGTGCTTAAGCTTGAGTCTGACCGCGATAAAATAGGCAATAATGAAAATGCCATAGGTTTGCAGGATAAGCGGAATGGCGATTAGCAAGATATTAAGTGGTTGCTCAATAATGGTGTTAGCTTGAAAGCCAAACAGCAAAACGACTGTTGCCAGTAAACCGATAACAGAAAACGGTTTTAACTTCTCTAGCAAACTTGTGATAGCTGCTTCATCGCGACCTGAGCTGTTTAAGTGTTTTCTAGTCAGGATTCCCGCGATTAAAGGGAGCAATACATACAAAATCACCGAGATAAACAAGGTGCCCCAAGGTACATGAATGTCTGTTACACCAAGCAATAACCCCGCAATGGGAGCGAATGCAAAAATCATGATGATGTCGTTCACCGACACCTGAACTAAGGTATAGTTCGCATCACCTTTGGTTAATTGCGACCAGACAAACACCATTGCCGTACAAGGTGCAACCCCCAGTAAAATCATACCAGCGATGTATTCTTGCGCTGTTTCTGGTGATACAAAATCGGCAAATAAGCCTTCGAAGAACAACCAACCTAAAGCAGCCATTGAAAATGGTTTAATAAGCCAGTTGACCACCAAAGTTAATACCAAGCCTTGCGGATTCTTCCCTACTTCCTTAATGGTTGAAAAATCCACTTGCACCATCATTGGGTAGATCATTACCCAAATGAAAACAGCAACAACTACATTTACATGGGCAACTTCAAGCTTTGCAATAGCTTCAAAAAGAGGTGGGTAAACAATCCCCAGCGCCACACCAGCAGCAATTGATATCGCCACCCAAACAGATAAATAACGTTCAAAAATCCCCATAGTTACATTCCTTAATTACAGCAGCTTGCCACACGCGTAGGACGGTCACCCATCGAGTTTAATCTGGCTAGCTCTTGTTCGATAAAAATAGGCTCATTCACTACCGTTGAGGTGATGGTTTGCTTCATCCACGCTGGCAATGTTGGATTGATCGAATAAAACACCCATTGCTGATGCTTTCTGTCAGATAAAATGCCTGTTTTTCGAAGCTGTGCTAGGTGACGGGACACTTTGGGCTGGCTCTCTTCATCTAATGCAGTCATCAACTCACAGACACACGCTTCACCCTCAACCGCAATGATTAAAAGCGTTTTCAAGCGAATATCATCAGCCAGAGCTTTGTAAAAAGTAGTTGGCGTTATTGGCGCTGGCATTTGCTTTTCTTGTATCAGCAAAAACATTTTGATCCGTTCATTTAGCTCTTGTAGCGTTTTTTCAAACGGGTTGGCATCTCTACGAGAACGAGGCTCAGGGAAATCCCAAGCAAGGCAGTTAGTACCATTGACTCGGCTATCACACTCTTTTGCCGCTTTATCACACAGGGTAATAACAAAATCGAAATGGATATTGCTAACTTCATCAAGGTGTTTTGAGTGTAATCCATCGGTAGGTAACCCAAAGTGCTCGATAGCTGACAAGGTACGACTATCAACACTATTTGGCTCAGTACCAGCACTATAAACCTCGTACTCACCTTTACCATGATGCTTTAGCAACGCCTCAGCCATGATAGACCTAGCTGAGTTTTCAGTGCATAAAAAGAGAACTTTCATGAAATATTCCATAATGAATTTATTATATAATAAATTTATTATGTTGTGGTGACAACAGATATATTCGAAAAAATGAGTTATGAGTAGTGTTAGTTAGAAGTATAACTGCTAGTACAATACCGCAGTTGGTTAATTGGAGAGCTAAGCCACTGACCTAAATGAATTAGGTAAAACGTCTGTTAATTAGTTTTTATTAGTTGAGCAAAGAATTAAACTGAACGACTCAAAGTGGCACTTTTACGAAGTTCGGCTGTGAGCGATTAGCGGTCAGTCGGATTTTTACATTGTATGACTGCTTCAAGCTCTTTGCCGAAGTTCAACTAAGTGCCAAAAGCAGCTATTCAGATATAACTCGTTTCTGCCCCAAAACAAGTTAGGGTAAATACTCTAAATAATTGGCCGAAATCACTATGGCACGACAGTTTATACTTATACTTCGATATTAAGTAATGCTTCAGCTTAACAACAAGTTAAATGACATGTGGCTCTACCCGTGCTAGCTTATTCAGAGCTGTTTTTCGTATAAAAATATGATTAATTCACAAACTCTTAGGTTATACCTCATATGGATAATGAAAAAAATAATAACAACTACAAGTTTCTAATAGAAAAGCCTTCTAAAAAAGACTTGTTTGATAGTTGTAGCCATAGTAGGACAGCTAATGCTGTTTTTAGATCTTTAAAAGATGATAACGGTATCAATGTTGTTGGTGTTGAAGGAAATTTAGGATCGGGTAAAAGTACTGTGCTAGAACTCATTAAAGATATGAGTTGCGAAGAGCAATACGAGTTCGTTGAATTTGATGTCGAAAAATTTCAGCACGGTGCTACTAAAAAAGCCTTAATAGAGAAACTTTATTTGGCTGTAGATACCATCTCTCTTTA
>NZ_PNCV01000136.1:0-1562 GCF_005886925.1 Pseudoalteromonas sp. S3260 | reverse complement strand
ACGGTGTTGACGCACCGGCTACCGTCCTACTCTAAGAAGTTCACAGAAATCGCTATCACATTACGTAATACAAATTTAGTGGAAAACCTTCCACCCTGTTTCTACCCCATAAGTTAGACCTTAAGCCAAATGAAATCAAGCTTTTCAGCAGGATTTTGACGGTTTCGGTGTACGTGAGTTGTTTCTTATTTATCAAGAGAAGGAAAACACCCCCAAAAACCCCATATTTCAGAGTGTATTTAAGGCTCATTTTTACGCCTGTCTCGTAACTTCGTGTATCTACGTATCTACCAAGTTAGATTTTCCACCTATCTTTTTTCAGGGCTCCCCCCGCTACGCAGTTCCTCCCTAAAAAAAGAATAGGCGTCAAATTAAAGATTTTTTTGGTTTATCAGGGGCGCATTGCTGCGCGGGGATTTGTTTTTTAAATTTACTTGGTTTGGGTAGCGGCCGACTAGCTTCAATGGATAATTGAGAACTGAGTGCGGCCTACATGCGATAAATCGCATAATGTTAATTTACATATTGGCGTAAGCCGACATTCCACCGGAAAACCTGAACCATAACAGCTTCAATCATGTCGTTTTCTTCACCTACATGCACCAGGTCTACAGAGTCACTTTCAACGTCCTGTAGGTTTAGTAGTTTGTGATGCTCTTTGAGTATCCCACCAAAGGCAATTAGGCGTTTATGACGTATTCCCAGTGCCAAATCCTTAACAGCTTTGGCGTGGGCTAAGTAATTACCATCCGGAAGCTCACAGACGTAGTTAGAGGGCTTTGTGGCGTACTTCCCAACCTCGGCAGCAGCAGATTCTATACTTGATGAGCCTTCTCTTTTTCTGTTTGGCTTAATCGTTCTGATATCGACCTGCGTTATCTCTGGGTATCTGGTAGATTCGCGCCAAAGCTCAAGCCATCTAGCCTGAGTGATATAGGTCTTTTTAAAATAACCAGACGGTACCGCCAGTAACACATGGAAGTGAGGGTGATAATCGTCCCGTTCACCACTATAGGTAACTTCCAATGCTCTAAAAAAACCCTTTACCCCGCGTTTAACCTCGGCTCTTTTCATTAACCTGTCAAAACTTGCCGTTAAATGCTTAATCTCTTCTGGTAGGCGCTGCGCGCTTACATTCGGAACAGTAAGGGTTAACAATAGATATTTTAAAGTTGGATGCTCTTTTTGGGCTGAAAAGCACACCGCTTTCACTTGGTGGAAAATGGCCATTGAGCGCCTCCTTTGGCATGACGGGCACATTCTATCTCTACAGAATAAAGCTCGTAACAATCGTTTATTACCATGAGGGTCTACTGCGAATTCTAGGGTTGATCCGCAATCAAACATTCTTTGCGACCTGCCAAACCAATATTTTTCGGGCTGATCAAATGCTTTGGATACTGCGACGGTTTTTAATTTTAATACACGCCAATCAGTTTTTGAATCTTTCAATATTTCGCCTGTTCCGTGGATTACGGGCAGGTCTTGATATACAATAGTCATATCGTTTACCTATCTCGACAATGGGTAAAACGTAGCTTGGGATGAATTTGAGACTCATC
>NZ_PNCV01000135.1:0-477 GCF_005886925.1 Pseudoalteromonas sp. S3260 | reverse complement strand
GCCACCAAGTTTTCGCGGGAAAAGCCAAGCGGGGTAAAGGAACAATGGGCTGGTTTTATGGGTTTAAACTTCACCTCATCATGAATGATGAAGGTGGTTTATTAGCAGTAAAAGTGACAGCTGGGAATGTTGATGATAGACAGCCGGTGTTAGATATGGTCGATAATGTTACAGGTAGTTTATACGCTGATAAAGGTTATGTATCTGCAAACCTAAAAGCGGAACTTGCTGAGCAAGGCATTGATTTTATTACAGGTCAACGAAGTAATATGAAACGTCAGCCAATATCATCTTGGGATAGAGCGATGTTATCAAAGCGTTTTATCATTGAAACAGTTTTCGACCAACTGAAAAATATGGCTCAAATAGACCATACAAGGCACCGCAGCTGCATCTCATTTATGGTTAATTTAATGGCTGGATTAATTGCCTATACCTTTCAGACTAAAAAGCCGAGTATTAAAGTGACTCGGCTTT
>NZ_PNCV01000134.1:0-20225 GCF_005886925.1 Pseudoalteromonas sp. S3260 | reverse complement strand
CTTAACCAGAGTTCAGGTTAGATAAGAAAAAGCAGATGGTTCACAACAATGATTCCCACTCAAATTCAAATGTGTGACTTATTTAATAAACGTATTTGCACTTAGCTTTTGAGTTAGATTAAACCCATTTTGTCCGCTATAGTGAGTAGTGCCCTCTTTAAAAAATAAAAAACCACTACTAAAAGCAGTGGCTATTATGGCAATATTTTAAATGATTTGAATTGAACTTTGACTTCTACATATTTTTTTCAGTGAATTCAGCCAAGCTACTGCGCTCTACTTCATCAAATATGAGCACCGAGCCTTTTTCATAATTCCTATAAACATTAACAGCCGCACTTGCACCAGAAGAAGCTGCTGTTACAAATTTATCATCTATTTGCGCTAGATTACCCAGTACAATCGTACGACAATTTTTTCCACCGCGGCTAAGCATTCCTTTAATTTGAGCACGGGTCATATTTTGTGCTTCATCAATAATTAAAACAGCATCATCAATTGACCTGCCTCGAAAATAAGCCATAGAGGTAAACTCTATATTGGCACGCTCTATGACATGCTCAACAGTTGCACTAATATTACCTTCATTGTTATCACCTGAATGCATTGATATAAGCGCATCTGTTATACCTGCTAATAACGGCATTGATTTCTCGGTTAAATCACCGGGTAAAAAGCCGGGATCGTCGTCCATGAAGTCCCGAGACCTAACAACTACTATTTTCTTATATTTTTTCAACTCTAATACTTGATGTAGCGCTGCCGCAACGGCTAAAAAAGTTTTCCCAGAGCCTGCTGGGCCAAGTATGATATTTAAGTCATAATAAGGGTCTGTTAATTGGCTTAAAGCCACCGCCTGTCTCTGGTTTTTAGGCAAAATACCCCATACTTTTTCGTGCTTACGAGGCAATAGCTTTGTGTATACCTCAGTATCTGTCACTTCTGAAATTCGCCCAATGTGTCCAGCTTCATCGTACCAATACATGTTTGGCTGAACTTCATCGTTAAATAAGCTTACTGGGAATGTATAAACTTCTCCTGAAACCTTGAAGTCTTTGTCTGTTTTAATTCGATCAAAAAGATCTCCTTCAAAGGCTTGTACCCCTGTGTATAAAAGATCAATATCTGATATTTGATTATCTACGGCAACATCCTCAGCCCTAACGCCAACTGTTCGAGCTTTCAACCGCATATTAATATCACGGCTAACAATTGTTACGTCTTTATTGAGTTCTTTTTGAAGATATAAAGCATAATTAATTATTCTGTTATCAGCGTCACTTCCTATCCCGTGCTTTAACTCCCTAGCCATATCCAATTGAGTGTCAATTCCGATGAAAAGCTTTCCTCTCTGGGCTGTTTCGGTAGATGGTAAAGGAATACCTACTTCCATTTCCTCGGCTGTATGTCCATTTATAATGTCTTCCAACATTCTTATACACATCCGTGCATCTGCACTTACAGATTTATTAGTTCTCTCTTTCAGGTTATCAAGCTCTTCAAGGACAGTTAGACAGATGTAAATATCATCTTTGTAGCTAAGAATAGATTTTGGATCATGTACTAATGCAGATGTGTCTAGTACACGTGGACTTCTATTTTCATTTGAATTTTTCATATTAGCTCTCCCTTGAGAACAATTTTTATTAATTTGCATTTAAGATTTACCTTTGCTTTATTGTTTTTATTAGTGCTTTCGTGCAGGTTAAATCCGCTATATATGTATATTAATTGATGACTCTTTTCTTTAAACCACACCTAATGACATGTTAGAAAAGTTAAATTTGGACTTGTTGTTAATACTCAATTTATTCATTAAGAATAGGATTTGTAGATAGGTCTGCACAAATATTGAAAAAAAGGTTGCAGTAATACCTGTTTTACCACATCCCGCTGGGCCGGTTAAAATAACAAGCTCAATAGACGTGTCGAGCAAGGCATCAAGAGCCATTGCTTGGTAAATATTTTTTGGTTTTATTCCCCATGCACTTTGATGCATCAATCGCTCTGCACCAATATCTTTTAATTTAATGCGCTCGTTATCATAAGATTTGACCCGCGCAGCAAAGTGCTCGCTGCCATCAAGTATGTACTCATTACAAAACACATCAGGAATTAAGTTTTTAGCCACATAATGAAACGTATCACAGCCGTGCTGCTGTGTTTCGCATTGCCCTACCTGCTGCCAAAAATCACCCTCTATTTTTTTATAGCCGCTAGTTAATAAAGCAATATCATCAATTAACTGATCAGTACGATAGTCTTCAACATATTTAAGCCCCGCCCCTTTGGCTTTTAAGCGCATGTTAATATCTTTAGTTACTAATATGACTTTTTTATCGCTGTGCTGGTTTTGTAAATGCACCGCACAATTAATAATACGGTGGTCGTTTTCATTGCCCGGCAAACCAGAAATAGAATCGGCAAATAAATGGTCGTTTACAATAATTAAGCTGCCTGTCGATCCGCCTTGTTTATTCCTTGGCAGCGCCACACCTTGTAACATTTGTTCGGGAGAGGCCTGGCTGAGCACCCCATCAAGTCCACGAATGGCCACTCGCGCATCGCGGCTCACATCGTGTTTTCTATCTTTAATGTGGTCAAGCTCTTCTAAAACAGTCATGGGGATAACAACGTTATGTTCTTGGAAAGACAAATAAGCGAGGGGTTCGTGGAGTAATACATTGGTATCTAGCACATACATTTTACTATCAAAATTTGAAGCTTTTCCCATAGCACTTTCCTTACGTTTTATGATTTTTATGCTATACCCAATAAACTAATCAGTGGTTACTAATAAACTTGATTAATTACTTAGGTATAATTTGAGTTTAGTCTATTTGTCATAAAAGTCTGTTTTATGACAAATATCATTTAGTTTGAATTTCCTACAAAATCGGCGCACTAATCAGTGCTTATAGATAGGAATAATTCACACTTATAAAATTAATTAAAAGTCAGGCAAATAGCGCCTTGCAGTGGTGTTATCTAACAGGTAACATAGCCGCCTTTTTCTTCATAGACGAGACATACATGAATTTTTCCTTAGGTCAGCGTTGGATCAGTGACACAGAGTCAGATTTAGGATTGGGCACCGTTGTTGCCATTGATGGCCGCCAGGTCAGCATTTTATTTCCTGCCAGTGGTGAAAACCGTGTTTATTCTTCTGCAGAAGCTCCGGTAACCCGCGTAGCATTTAATCCTGGTGATGTGATCCGAAGCGTTGAGGAGTGGGAATTACAAGTTGAGTCAATTGAAGTACAAGGCGAATTACTGTGCTATCACGGTGAACGTGTTGATAACGGTGAAAAAGCACAATTAAAAGAAACCTTTTTAGACCATTTTATTAAATTCAATAAACCACAAGACCGTTTATTTGCAGGCCAAGTGGACCGTTTTGATCGGTATACTTTGCGCTACCAAACTTGGTTGCACCAATTTGAACGCCAACAGTCACCTATAAAAGGTTTAATTGGCCAACGTGCTAACCTTATTCCGCATCAGCTTTATATTGCCCAAGAAGTAGGTAAACGTTTTGCACCACGGGTATTACTGTCTGATGAAGTAGGCTTAGGTAAAACCATCGAAGCGGGCATGATTTTACATCAACAAATTATCACCGGTCGTGCCAGCCGTGTACTTATTGTTGTGCCTGAGAACTTACAGCACCAATGGTTAGTAGAAATGCTACGCCGTTTTAATTTACGTTTTTCAATTTTTGATGAAGAACGCTGCGACGAAGCGTTTGCTGATTCACCCAATGTATTTGATACCGAGCAACTGGTGCTTACTAGCCTTGAGTTTTTAACCAAGAAAAAACGCTGGTTTGAACAAGCTACGTTAGCTGACTGGGATTTATTAGTAATCGATGAAGCGCATCATTTAAGCATTAACAACAATAAACCTAGTGCCGAATACCAACGTATGGCTGAGCTGAGCCAAGACATTCCGGGGTTAATTTTATTAACAGCAACGCCAGACCAACTGGGTCATCGTAGCCACTTTGCACGCTTACAACTGCTCGACCCTGATCGCTTTTACGACTATGACGTGTTTAAAGAAGAAGAAGCAAACTACAAAGATGTAGCCGAAGCTGCTAACCAACTACTGCAAGAGCAATCATTAGATGATAACGCTAAAGCAACCTTGATTGAGCTATTAAAAGAAACGGATATCACCGATATCCTTGAAAAAGCCCAACAAGGCGACCTTGAAGCACGTAAAGAAATTTTAAATATGCTTTTAGACCGTCACGGCACTGGGCGCATATTATTTAGAAATAGCCGCAGTGGCATTGATGGCTACCCTAGCCGTAAATTACATGCCTACCCAATGGCATTACCTAAGCAATACAAAACAGCAATGACCGTACTGGGTAATATGAGTGGCATTCAAAATGCCGAGCTTAGTGCGCAACGTGCACTTTTCCCTGAAAAAATATTTCAAGAATTTGAAGGTGAAAGCGCAAGTTGGGGATTATTTGACCCTCGCGTAGATTGGTTAATTGAAACGCTAAAAACACTCAAGCGTGAAAAAGTACTGCTTATTTGTGCTAAAGCCGAAACAGCGATTAGCCTTGAGCAAATATTACGTGAACGCGAAGCAATTAAAGCGTCTGTGTTCCATGAAGGTATGTCGATTATTGAACGTGACCGCGCTGCGGCATTCTTTGCCGATGAATACGATAACGCACAAATATTACTGTGTTCAGAAATCGGTTCAGAAGGTCGTAACTTCCAGTTCTCACATCACTTAGTGTTATTTGATTTACCACTTAACCCCGATTTACTTGAGCAACGTATTGGTCGATTAGACCGTATAGGGCAAACACAAGATGTGAACATTCACGTGCCTTATTTTGAAAACACGGCACAAGAAGTACTACTGCGTTGGTATAACGAAGGCTTAGATGCATTTGAAAGCACTTCAACCACTGGGCAGTTGCTGTATAAAGAGTTTAGCGAAGATTTACTTGAGTACATTGCTGCTCATAATTGTGATGAAGATGAGCTAGATCCACTCCTTGAGCAAGTAGCACAAAAGAATGCAATATTACGTAAGCAAATGGAAAGTGGTCGAGATCGCTTACTAGAGCTACATTCATCGGGACAAGGTGCTGCTGACTCACTTGTAGCTGACATTGAAAAGCTCGATAACCAGTTTGAACTGCCAAGCTACATGATCAACGTGTTCGACACCTTTGGTGTAAGCCAAGAAGATAAAGGTGAAAACACCATTATTTTAAAGCCCACTGAGCACATGTTAAACGCTTCGTTCCCATCGCTAAAAGACGATGGTATGACAGTAACCTTTGACCGTGATACCGCGCTTTCTCAGGAAGATGTGCACTTTATTAGTTGGGATCACCCTATGGTGCAAGGCACTATGGATATGATTTGTGATGATGATTTTGGTAGTTCATCGGTGGCGTTACTTAAAAACAAAAAGTTACCACCAGGCACCTTTTTTGTTGAGCTAATATTTGTTGCCGAAGCCATGGCACCAAAAGTACTGCAAGTGGGTCGCTTTTTACCCCCTACGCCAATTCGTATTTTACTCGATAAGAGCAGTAATAACTTAGGTGAAAATGTTGGTTTTGATGGCTTTAATCAGCAACTATCTGCGGTAGGTCGTCAAACGGCGAGTAAATTAGCTGGTGCATTGCAAAGTGCGGTTCATCCAATGATCAATACCGCAAAAGACATGGCGCAACAAAAGCTGGATGTTATCCGTGCCGAGTCATTAGCAAAAATGCAAACATCGTTAAGCGAAGAACAACAGCGATTAATTGCACTGAAGCAAATTAATCCAAATATTCGCCAAGAGGAAATTACTTTTTACGACAAACAACGCAATGAGCTAACCGCACATATTGAAAAAGCGCAGTTAAAACTCGATGCGATTCGTTTGATTGTGGTTTCGCACTAGAGAATCTAGCTGTTAGCTATAAGCTATAAGCTGTAAGTCGTTAGTTAAAGATCAACTAGCGTGTGCATTGAAAAAAGCGCGATATTTATATCGCGCTTTTATTTTTATATCAATAAGGTACATCTAAATTTCAAATACTAAGCTTATAGTATTTAATTTTATCAATTACTCATTAGTACTTATTTAATTACAGCCACTCATCAGTATCTTGACCGCCTAAAATAGCCATTATTTCAACATCCGTTGCTGAAATTCTGTAATAAATACTGTCTGAGCCACAAACTGCACGCCGATAGCCTGTACGAATATGTTCAACTGATTGATAGGAATAAGGATTTGCAGCTAGCTTTTCAAACATAGAAAAGAAACTGTAAAAGTAAATATCTGCTTGCTGTTGTGAAAATGCTTTGCAACCATATTGATAAATACGACGTAAGTCTTCTTTGGCATCGTTTGAAAGTTTAAATGTGCGCACTACTTAATGCTTGCTTTAAATTCTGCTAACATTTCATCGGCAGATTGAGCACTAAAACCGCTTTTTTCTGCGTTAGCAAGCTTACTATTTATAGCTTCAGCCCTTCTTGCACGGCGAATTAAATCATTCACCAATTCACTTTTATTTGCGTAATCACCGATGTTCTCAACATGATTACGTAGCCATAAATCATTTTGTTCAGTAAGTGAAATACTTTGTCTTGCCATAATGAATTTCCAAAACGTTAGTCTGGTGTAATTTTACACCAGACTAAAAAATACGCAATTAAACTTTTACCTTTTCCCTTGAGCCTTTGCGCTCGCTCCACTAAAATAGCGCACTTCAAAATCACTGAGGTCTGCCGTGTTAGTTAACTACAATCCCCCTATGAGCCCGTATTTAACTATACTGTTTCAAGACGATGATTTACTTATTGTAAATAAACCTAGCGAGTTACTCACCGTACCAGGTAAAGACCCAAAACATGCTGATAGCTTAATTAATCGCGTCAACCGTGTTTTTCCTACGGCTAAAATTGTTCACCGTTTAGATATGGCTACCTCAGGGATACTTTGCTTGGCAATGAACAAAGCCGCTCACCGCCATTTAAGTATGCAATTTCAAGAGCGTGAAACGGCAAAGCGTTACATTGCGCGAGTTTATGGGCAACTTGAAAGTGAAACCGGCTCAGTTGATTTACCGCTTATTTGTGATTGGCCGAACCGTCCTAAGCAAATGGTTGATCACGACAATGGCAAACCCTCGCTTACCCATTTTAAAGTGCTTGAACGTGAAGTACAGGCAACCCGTGTAGAGCTTACTCCTATTACAGGGCGCTCCCACCAGCTGCGAGTGCATATGCTAAGCTTAGGCCACCCTATTTTAGGCGATCGTTTATATGCTCACAAAGACGCACTTGCTGCGGCTCCTCGCCTACAGCTACATGCACAAATGCTGCAACTCAAACACCCTGTAACGGAGCAAGTACTTACTTTTGAAGCTGAGAGCGAGTTTTAACACGGATTAATCTTTTAGCTATTTACTGTAAATAGCTAAACTTTAAGAGTGCTTCGCCGATACATAAATAAGATTTAAATTAAAAGCTTATTTATGTTTATTACGCAGATGTTTAAAGCCATTATTACTACTCTTGTGCTTGGCTGTACGTTAATCGGTTTTCAAGCGCTGAGTGCTGAGTATATCGCTCCTCCTCCCTTTTCAAAAAATATTGATGCGGATATCTCTCGCCTAGCTCAAAGTGATGAAGTAAAGCCTATTTTAGCTGGTGATACTGAGTTTTTAACTTTATACAGTGAGTATATGAGTGCCGACTTTAGAGGGGTAGTCATACTCATTCCTGATTGGCAATCAACGCCGACAAACAATGCAGGCATGAATTTCTTACGTAAAGAGCTGAATAACTACGGGTATACCTCTTATGCAATGACAGTTCCTGATGTAGATTGGCAAGCAGCTCAAGATGATGCAGCAAAAACGATAAATGATTCTGTGGGCGCAAATAATGAAACAGCCGACGCAAATACTAAGCCTGACACCAGCACACAAAAACAGCCTCATCATGCCGACTATGTTGAACAAGTAAATACTGAAGTGGTAGATAACTATAAATTAAAACTAGTCGCTCGCTACGACGCTTTATACCAACAAGCTGCGATGGAGTCTGAGAATATTGTTGTTATTGCACAAGGCACCAGTGCTGGGGTGTTGTTGGAGCACTACGCTGAATTTTCAGACTCAAAAATAAACGCCTTCATTAGTTTAAGTAGCTACCTTCCTAATACAAAACGCAATGCAAAGTTAAGCCAAATAACATCCTTGGTCACCCCCGCTTTGTTGGATATTTATTTTGCTACAGACAGTAATGATATTTTAATGAACCTTAAAAACCGTCAGCGTTGGGTTAATCGAAATGCAAAGTTTGATTACCGCCAGCGCCAACTGTTTGGATTACGCGATGCGCCGCAGCAACATGCACGACTAAGCAAAGAAATAGACGGGTTTTTACGCCGCCTTTTTTAAATACTCGTATGCCGCTTGAATATCTTGGCTTTTTTTAACTGCCACTTCCATCATGTGCTTAGGTAAACCTTGCGATACCAGTTTATCAGGGTGGTGCTGAGCCATGAGCTTACGGTAGGCTACTTTAATATCACGTTGCGATGCGTCTTTATTTAACCCTAATAAGGCCAATGCCTGCGAACGGTTCATATCATTACTTGGTGGTACATGATGCCCTGAACCTTCGCGGTAGCTGCTACTTTGACTTTGCTGCTGTTTAAAACGCTGTTGTTGCTGCCTAAAGTTAAACTCTGCTTGATAACGTTTTAATACAAAGGCAAAGTGTGCTTTAGATACCCCCAACTGCTTGCTTACTTCTTGCAGTAATTGCTTTTCTTGTGCGGCAAGCACGCCATCAGAAAACGCCATTTGAATTTGAATTTCTAAAAATAACTGCAGTAAATCATAACGTTTAGCAAAACGTTCTTTAAAATCATAAACCGTATCTTTGAGTGAAAAGTCGCTGTCTTTACCCGATTGAAACGCCTGCTGCGCTTCACGGCGCTCTTCGCCTTTTAAGCCCATTTCATCCATAAACAGCGTCGCTGCTTTAATGTGGGTTTCGCTAACACGGCCATTCGACTTGGCAATATGTCCCATTACCGCAAAGCAACTCGAAAAAAACAACGCTTGGCGTTCGTTAACATCATCGCCTTTAAAAAGGTTAGAAAAGCCGCCAGCTTTATCAAAGTCTTTTTTTAGGCTTTTATCAAACATATGGCCTAGGTATAAGCCTAAAATGGCACCAAATATTTTGCCAAACATAAAACCAAAACAGAAACCGAGAATTTTTCCCCACATTTTAAAACTTACCTCTAATGTTTTATATTTAGCTTATGGTGCTAGTTGTTGGTTAAGAGCCGATAAACGCTCTGGTGTGCCTACATCGTCCCATTGGCCAATATAGAGTTCAGTGGAGACTAAATGTTCATTTAATTTTTCACGTAGCAAAGGGCCTAATGGCCGAATGCCTGGGGCTAGCCCCTCAAAAAAGTCAGCTTGATAGCGCCCTATCCCTGAAAAGGTATACCGCAGGCTACTTGTCGGTAAGTGGCTCAGTGTAAAATCGCCATCAGGATTATGCGCAGGGTTTTCAACCAATACAATGTGCGCCTCTTTAGGCTGTAAATGTAGCTGCATTAATGCACTGACATCATAGTCGCTGTAAACATCGCCATTAATCACAATAAATGACTCCCCTAATAAGGGAAGTGCTTGAATAATACCGCCTGCGGTTTCAAGCCCGCCCGTCACTTCTTGGCTATAGGTTATAGTCACGCCCCACGCGCGCCCATCAGCAAAATAGGTTTTTATTTTATCTCCTTGCCACGCAAGGTTAATTATTATTTGAGTAATACCTGCAGCCTTTAGGCGCATAATATGATGCTCAATCAGTGGTTTTCCCGCTACACATAACATAGGCTTAGGTAACTCTGCGGTGAGCGGCATCATACGTTTACCGCGCCCAGCGGCTAATATCATCGCCTTCATGGTTGTTCCTCTTTTAACCGCTGTTGCACCTTTGGCACCACGCTAGTTTTTATCAAAGCCGATAAGTCGCTAAGCTCAGGGTATTGTGCCGCCACCTCTATTACGTATTCAAGTGTAGGGAGTATGTTTGCTAAGTAACCTTGTTTACCATCACGCAAATATAAACGACAAAAAATACCCGCCGCTTTTAAATGGCGTTGTAAACCCGTTAAATCAAACCAATATTTAAATTCTGCAAATGACTCGTTAGCTATTAAACCTTGGCGTTTAAATTCGTCGTAACCAAACTCAAGTAAATGATTCAGCTCGTCTTTAGGCAATTTAAAGTAGCAGTCTCTTAAAAGTGAGACTAAGTCATAACATAACGGACCTTGTACCGCGTCTTGATAATCAATAATCGCCCATTGCTGCTCGCAGCGCATAATATTACGACTGTGATAATCGCGGTGCATTGTGACTGTGGGTTGCTCAAGCAGTGTATTTATTAGCAGCGCTGTGCTTGTTTGCCAAGTCTGTTGCTGCTCAGCACTGAGCTCTGCGCTAATAAAATCATTAACCAGCCAATTTTTAAAAATATCCAACTCTAATGCAATAAAGTCACGGTCATACGGATTCATTGACGGCGCGGCTGGAGTTTTTGCCCACTTGGCACTTAAACTGATCAGTTGCTGGTAATACTCGCTGCGATTGGCATCATCAAGCAAGTCAGCTAAATGGGTGCTACCTAAATCACTTAGAATAAAAAAACCTTGCTGCTCGTCACTATGAATAATGGATGGCAATAAAAACCCCTGCTCAGAAAACACCTTGTTTAATGCAATATAAGGGACGTTGTTAACTTTTTTTGGATCGGAGTCCATCACAATAAAGTTTTTATTTTCAGCGTTTAACCTATAATAACGGCGAAAACTGGCATCTGCAGTTATTGCATTAAGCGCATAGGATTGCTCACTAAAGTGAGTATTAATAAACTGTTGTAAACTCTCAAAGCGTGTCATTTTATAAGCTATCTATTTTTCACTAATTACTTTGCCATTGTTTTCCTTTATTATGTATAGCTTGTAACTAATCACAGAGCATAAAGGTCGATAAATGAGCAAAACCTGGGGCATTTTGATGCTAAGCGTACTGAGCGCACCATCGCTTGCCGAAACTGAACTGACACACAATTTTTGTGGCACTTCAATGCAAACCAGAGCTTGGCAACCGCTTGCTGGCCTTGAGCTTGGAACGGTTGATATCAGCGCTGATGACGTTGAGCTTTTAGGAACGCAAAGCGCTGAATTTACTGGCAATGTTGATATTAACACCGTTAACATGAGTTTGTCCGCACAATCAGCACTGATTGATAAACAACGTGGCCTGCTTAATGCCACTGGCCCAATTACCTATCGCGATTATGTAAGCCACGTACAAAGTTCGGGCTTAAATGCCGATTTAAATAACTCAGCATTTAGTTTATTAGGCGCACAATATAGCCTAACACAACAACAAGGCAAAGGCGGCGCGGAAAAGCTCACCGTCGATAAGTCTGGCTTAATGCTGATGAATGCAAGCTTTACTGCGTGCCCAGGTAATACGCCTGTGTGGGCTATTGAAGCCGATGAAATAAACTTATCACGTGAAGAAGGCTGGGGCGAAACCTACAATGCCGTGCTACGTATTTTAGATACGCCGGTACTCTATTTACCTTATTTTACTTTCCCACTCGATGAGCGCCGTAAGTCAGGCTTATTAACGCCCAGCTTTTCAAGTTCAGATCGCTATGGATTAGAAACGATTACGCCTTATTATTGGAATATTGCCCCTAATTATGATGCCACTATTACCCCGCGTTATATGTCACGTAAGGGGCTACAATTACAAACTGAATTTAGATATTTAACCCCAGAGCACCAAGGTTTAGTGGCTGTAGAATATTTAAATAAAGATGACTCAGAGCCTGAGCTTAACGAGCGTTTTTTGTTTCATTGGCAACAAAAAAGTTATATTGGTGAAGACTGGCGAGCCAGTATTGATATTACCAATGTTAGTGATGATAACTACCTCACTGATTTAAACTCAACCTATGCAAGTAAAACCGATACGCAGCTTTATCGTACCGGCTCGCTAACCCATATGGGCGAAATGTGGCGTACTGATATAAAGATGCAAAACTTTGAAGTACTCGGTGACCACTTAGAATCATACACGGCGTTACCACAAATTAGCTTTACCCAAACCACCCCTTGGAAAATTGATTATTTCGATTTTAGTGTTTCAGGCGAGCTGAGCCATTTTACTAACAGCTCTGCGGTAATTGACCAAGCTACTCGCGTGCACATAGAACCTAAAGCACGCTTTGATTACAAAGAGTATGCCTGGTCATTTTTATCTGAAGTGAGCTTATTGCAAACTAACTATAAACAAGACGGTGATTTACAGGGTACACAGTATAGCGATAATGTTTCGCGTACTTTGCCTAAAGTGCGCTTATATTCTCAGCTTAACTTTGAGCGCGACACCTCAATTTTTATTGACGATGGTATTCAAACTCTAGAGCCACAAATTCAGTATTTATATACGCCTAATAAAGATCAGTCTGACATTGGCTTATACGATACCACCAAGTTACAAGATGACTTTTTTGGTTTATTCAGGGATGCGCGTTTTTCAAGTGTTGACCGAATTGCCGCAGCTAATCAATTTACATTAGGGGCTACAACGCGTTTATTTGATAAGAAAAATGAAGAAGTATTTAACTTCAGCGCAGGCCAAATATTTTATTTAAGTGATTCAGCCAAGCCTACAGAGCAAGGACTTAATAGCGGTAGTAACTACAATGCCTTGTTTGCAGCGCAAACCATGTTACATTGGCACCGCCGCTGGTATTTATCGGGTGGTATTCAGTACGACACGGATGGCAAGCAAATTATCCAGTCAAATTTAACCTTAGACTATAAAGGTGACGATAATCAGCTGGTTCAATTGAACCATCGCTATGCAAATGATGTCTCAGGAAATACAATCGAGCAAGCGGGCTTATTTACAAGCATCCCTATCAGTGACGAGTGGCAATTTATTGCAAGTTACCATCGCGATCTTGATAATAACCGCAGTATTGAAGTATTGAGTGGATTACAGTATGAATCGTGCTGTTGGGCGTTCCAAATTACTGGCCATCGCCAAATTGAAACTGATTTAAATCAGTCAATTGGGCAACCCCAAGCCACTTTTGATTCGAGCATTCGTTTGAATTTTGTATTAAAAGGGCTTGGTAGTAAAAGCCGTTACGATGCTCAAAAATTATTACAACAAGGTATTTTTGGTTATCGTAGGCCGTATTTTCTTAATGACTAAACTGCTTTATTTATAGTAAAAATTTACAAATAACTATATCAATTTAGCCGTATTTAGCATTACAACAGTACTATTAGTAAGAGTAGTAAAAAGAATATGAATTTAAAAAAATTATTAACATCAGCAGTTTTAACGTTCAGCTTATGCCAAAGTGCATTTGCCGCCCCTGTCGAAATAGATAAAGTAATTGGTATTGTAAACCAAGGCGTTATTTTAAAAAGTGAAGTAGACACCATTGTTGATCGCGTAAAAAAACAAGCAGAAGAACAAAACCAACAGCTGCCAAAAGACGAAACACTGCGTGTTCAGGCGATTGAACGCTTAGTAAATCAAACCTTGATGATGCAGATGGCTGAGCGTATGGGCTTAGAAATTTCAGATAGCCAGCTTGACCAAACCCTTGCCAACATGGCCAAAGAGCAAGGCGGTACAATTGCTGATTTGCGTCGTACTATTGAAGCGTCGGGTGAGAGCTTTCAAGCTTACCGCGAAGAAATTCGTAAAGAGATAACCACGCAACAAGTTACGCGTGCAAACGTAGACCGCCGTATATATGTAAGCGACCAAGAAATTGATAACTTACTAAAAATTATGGATAGCCAAGGCCAAAATGCCGAAGAATATGATATTGGTCATATTCTTATCGATATTCCAAGTGGTGCAAGTGCAGACGACGTAAGCTCAGCAAAAACACGCGCAGACAAAGTTATTGAACTGCTACAAGATGGCCAAGAATTTAAGCGTATTGCCATTTCATCATCAAGTGGCTCAAAGGCCCTTGAGGGCGGCCAATTAGGCTGGATGGGTATTAACGAAATGCCATCGTTATTTGCAGAAGCTGTAAAAGGTAAAAAGAAAGATGCGATTATTGGTCCACTTCGTTCCGGTGCGGGTTTCCACATCATTAAAGTACAAGACGTACGTGGCCGCCAAGTAGTTGAAACCACCGAAGTTAAATCTCGTCATATTCTTATTAAGCCTTCAATCATTTTAAGTGAAGAAAAAGCACGCACTATGTTAGCAGGCTTTGTTAAAGATTTACGCGCCGGCGATGCTGACTTTGCAGAACTTGCTAAAGAGTACTCACAAGACCCAGGTTCAGCACTTAAAGGTGGTCAATACGATTGGACTGATCCAACCACCTACGTGCCTGCGTTTAGAGATACGTTACTATCACTTGATAAAAACGAAATCAGCGAACCATTTAGAAGTCAGTTTGGCTGGCACATTGTGCAGTTACTAGAAAAACGTGTTGCAGATAAGACCGAGCAAGCTAAACGTAATCGTGCACATGGCATGTTGTTTAATCGTAAATTTAAAGAGGAAAGCTTTAACTGGCAGCAAGAAATGCGCGAACAAGCCCATGTTGAAATTTTCCCAATAGACGAATAATTATGACCTTAAGAATTGCGGTAACCCCAGGTGAGCCTGCAGGCATTGGCCCAGACTTGCTATTAAAACTGGCACAGCATAGCTGGGATGCGCAACTAGTAGCGATTGCAGATGCATCGCTACTAAAACAGCGCGCTAAGCATTTAGGTTTAAACATTAAATTAATTGAATTTGATGAACAAGCCAAAGCAACGCCAACAGCAGCAGGCAGCTTATATATTAAGCAAATTGATTTAGCAGAGTCCGTTGAGCTTGGCGTGCTAAATGACGCAAACGGTCAATACGTATTAGACACACTGCGTATTGCCAGCGAAAAGAATATGGATGGCACATTTGATGCCGTTGTTACGGGGCCTGTTCATAAAGGTATTATTAACCAAGCCGGCATTTCTTTTAGTGGCCATACTGAGTACTTTGCTCAGCAATCAGGTACAGCCGATGTGGTTATGTTATTAGCCACCGAAGGTCTGCGTGTTGCCCTAGTAACTACACATATTCCGCTTGCGTATGTCTCTCGTGCTATTACGCAAGAGCGACTAGTTAAAGTGGCTAATATTCTTAATCATGACTTGAAAACTAAATTTGGCATTGAGCAACCACGTATTTTAGTCTGTGGCTTAAACCCACATGCCGGTGAAGATGGTCATTTAGGCCGCGAAGAAATCGACACGATTACGCCTACGCTTGACATATTAAGAGCTGAAGGGATGAACTTAATCGGTCCTTTACCAGCCGATACGTTATTTCAAGATAAATACCTAAATGAAGCCGATGCAGTGCTGGCTATGTATCACGATCAGGGATTACCTGTGCTAAAATACAAAGGATTTGGTAAGTCAGTGAATATAACTCTCGGCCTTCCATTTATTCGCACCTCAGTCGATCACGGTACTGCGCTTGATTTAGCCGGTACAGGCGATGCTGATGTTGGCAGTTTTGAATTAGCGATCCGCGAAGCAATTAAGCTCGCCCATGAAAAAGCACAGAATCAATGACCGATAAAGTACACTTAGGACACCGCGCCCGTAAACGTTTTGGCCAAAACTTTTTATTCGATGAGTCAATCATCGACAAAATCGTCACCGCTATCGATCCTAAACCGCAAGATAATTTAGTAGAAATTGGCCCAGGTCTAGGCGCTATTACCGAGCCTGTTGCAGATTTAAGTGGCCATTTAACGGTTGTTGAGCTAGATAAAGATTTAGCCCAGCGTTTAATTGAACACCCATTTTTAGGGCCAAAATTAACCGTAAACCAAGGCGATGCAATGAAGTTTGATTTTGCAAGCTTGGTTAAAGATGACAAAAAGCTAAAAGTATTCGGCAACCTGCCGTACAATATTTCAACGCCTTTGTTGTTTCACCTGTTTGAATTTGCCGATCATATTGAGCACATGCACTTTATGCTGCAAAAAGAAGTGGTAAAGCGCATGGTAGCAGGCCCTGGTAGTAAAACCTTTGGTCGCTTGAGTGTGATGACTCAGTATTATTGTCATGCGATGCCTGTGGTAGAAGTACCGCCTGAGTGCTTTAAACCGGCACCTAAAGTCGATTCTGCGGTTATTCGCTTAATCCCTAAAAAGGCACAGCAGCGCACCGCTAAAAGCGTTAAAATATTAAACACCGTTTGTTTAGAAGCGTTTAATCAGCGCCGTAAAACGTTGCGTAACAGCCTTGGCAACCTTCTAACCGCTGACGAATTAACCAGCATTGGCATTGATATTACTTTGCGTGCTGAGAGCCTGTCGTTACAACAATTTATTGATATAGCTAACTGGATTTATGACAACAAGCAGTAATATAGGATCACCTGTAAAGGTATCTGTTGAAACGTTTTATGTGGAAGAGCAATCGCAACCCGAACTAGATAAGTTTGTGTTCGCCTACTCCGTTACTATAAAAAACCACAGTTTATGCAGTGCAAAGTTACTTAGCCGTTATTGGCTGATTACTGATGCCAATGGCAAAGAAGTAGAAGTGCAAGGCGAAGGTGTGGTGGGTGAAACCCCAGATATAGCTCCAGGTGAAAGCTACAAATATACCAGTGGTGCAATAATAGATACACCGGTAGGCACCATGCAGGGACATTACACTTTACGTAACGAGTTTGGTGCTGAATTTAAAGCCCCCATAAACGTATTCCGCTTAGCCTGTCCTAATATCTTACACTGACAAAAACAGGTAACAATGGCCGACTACGCAATAGGTGATTTACAAGGCTGCTTTGACGAATTTAGTTTATTGTTAAAGCAAGTCGACTTTAACCCTAGTAAAGATCACTTATATTTAGTGGGTGATATTGTCGCTCGCGGTCCAAACTCGAAAGCGTGCCTTGATTATATTTATCAACATCAAGACAGTGTTAGCGTCACATTAGGCAATCATGACTTACACATGATTGCCTGTTATTTAAATAATGTTACACCCAACCCTAAAGACAAACTCACTGCACTGTTTAACAGTAGTAAACTGCCCCACTACATCGCGTTTTTACAAACTCAGCCTTTAGCTCTTTATTTAGAGCAGTATGATTGTTTTATCTCTCATGCAGGACTTAACCCTGATTGGTCATGCGTACATGCTATTGAACACGCTCAATTTGCTCAACAGTGTTACAGTCAAAACAATGCCGAGTTCTATTTTAAAAACATGTATCAGCCTCACCCGCTAAAATGGACTGAGCAACTTGATGATGCTGCTAAATTTCGTTACATCGTTAATTATTTCACTCGCATGCGCTTTATTACGCCTGATAATTTGCTCGATTTTAATGCAAAAGAAGCAACAACAAATTCATCATCACTAATTCCTTGGTTTTCTCATCCTGCCATTATGAACGCTCAACATGACCTAATCTTTGGACACTGGGCAGCACTTGAAGGCAAAACGCCCTACAACCACCTTTATGCTCTAGACACGGGTTGCGTATGGGGTGGCTCAATGACACTAATAGAACTACAAAGTAAGCAAAAATTTTCAGAAAAATCACAACTTTTGTCTAAATAAACTGAAAAAAGTTAATACATCTGTTAAGTTTAAAAGTGGATGTTAAATTGCATAATTACAAAACATTCACAATATTGTGTAAAAAAATAGTAATACTCTTAATTGAGTTAAACATAGGCAATAAACAAGTGTTAACGCCTTACATTATTTTTTACCCCTAATCGAAGACTTGTATTATGCATGCTTGGTTTGTAATTAAGTTTCGCGGTAAATTTAGCAACTAACTATTAACAGTAAAAATTAATTATTTTTAATTACTTAACTTATTATTGAAAGCGCCGATAAGTTTTAATAGACGTATTTTTGAATGGAAAACCATATGAATCTAACAGTGAGTCAACGTATTTGGGGTGGTTTTATATTTATCACTTTATTACTTTTAATTATTGGCGGTAACTCTTTAATAAAAATAGCAAATATAGATCGTTCAACTCAAAAAGTTAATCAGCTATCGCTTCCTGCATTAAACAAGAGCGCTCAGTTACAAGCTGAATTTATTTTGATGAGTAAAGCCGCTCAAGCTAGTTTCCATATAACATCGGCTCAAAAACTCGCCACGTTAAAAGCGCAAATAGAAGAGCAAAAACAAATATTTAATAAATTGCACCGCGAACTACAACAAGTTGTTAAAGACGATCCACAGTTAAACAAAAGCAGCCTTGAAGTTGAAAAAACCTACCTGAGCTTTTCAAATATCATAAACAGCCTGCTTAAAGATAAAAACGCCCAGCTAGTGCTTAACAAAAAGCTCAAAGCGCAACTAGAAACCGTTGAGCTCGCGGCAGAAGATGCCAACTCTATAGTACTTGATATTATTGATATTGATGGTTTAGAGGATAATTACCCGCGCGCTTATCAAGCAGCTAATAATCTAGAAAATAACTTTATGTCCGTGGTTACCAGCAGCACCGACATGCTAACCGTTAAAACGCTTAACACGCTCGATATTATCAAAAACGAGCAAGTGTATTACTTTGAAGAAGTCGTTCGTACCGTTTCATTAATAAAGCCGGCGATAGAGCAAAGCCACAGCAGCTTGTATAATGACTTAAAGGGTTATGTAGATACCCTAGAGAGCAATATTTTAGGTAACGATAGCCTTTCAGCGAATAAAAAACGCCTTATTGACGCAATAAGCACAACCGAGCGTGAATTAGCAGAGTCTGAAAAAGCGACTAAAACAGCGCTTAGTCAAATTGACGAATTAGTATTACAAGCCAGTGGCGTTGCATTTACATTACAAGAAGGCGTACGTAGTGACGTAAACTCAGCTAATTTATGGACATGGATAGGTATGATCATTGCGACTATTATCGCTGTGCTTGTAGCCATCATTACGGTTAACCGTATTACTAAGCCATTAGCGGAAGTAAATCGTATTCTAGATATTGTTGCCAGTGGTGATATGACTCAACGCTTAGATGACAGCGCAAAAGATGAATTTGGTGAATTATCGAAAAGTTGTAATACCTTAATTGATAGTTTACGTAGCTTAATCACCGGTATTATTTCACGTTCAACACAACTTGCAGCCGCTTCTGAGCAAACCTCAACAATTACCGGTGAATCAAGCAAAGCAATCAGTAATCAGCAAGCGCAAGTAGAGCAAGCAGCAACCGCAACCACTGAAATGAGCAGCACATCACAAACAGTGAGTAATAGTGCACAACAAGCACTGAGCGAAATTAAAAATGCCGATAAAGAAGCGGAGCGCGTTAAAGGTATTTCAAATCAAAATAAAGCAACCATTGAGCAACTCGCCTACGAGGTAGACGAAGCATCAAGTGTTATCAATAAACTACACAAAGATAGCGCATCAATTGGTAGTATTTTAGATGTTATTCGCGGTATTGCCGAGCAAACTAACTTACTCGCACTTAATGCAGCGATTGAAGCCGCTCGTGCCGGAGAGTACGGCAGAGGCTTTGCTGTGGTAGCTGATGAAGTAAGATCACTTGCAAGTAAAACACAAGAGTCGACCCAAGAAATTCAATCTATGATTGAGTCACTACAGTCGGGCGCTGAAGAAGCGGTTAAAGCTATGGAAAAAGGTAAAGAACGCGCGGTTTCATGTGTTGAGCAAAGTGACTTAGCCAACAGTGCACTGGATTCAATTACCCTTGCAGTATCACAAGCGCATAATGTCAGTGAAGAGATATCAACAGCAGCACAAGAGCAACAACAAGTATCACAAGAGATCAGTGAGCACTTAGAGTCTATTGTTGCTATTGCCGAGCAAACAGCAGAAGGCGCTGTACAAACGAATATTTCAAGTTCAGAAGTGGCTAAATTAGCCGAAGAACTAAGAATATCAGTAGAGAACTTTAAAGTATAAATATCGCGCTGTAAGTAGCCTTAGAGCTACTTACAGCTCATACCCTAGTAAGTCAGCGTAAAGCCCCCTTATTCCTCTTCAGGCATACTTAAACAGCTCATCCGCACTCTAAATCAACAACACCAAACAACTTAGCCCGTAAAGTCATTTAACACTCATACTATTTAACCTGAGCTTCGGA
>NZ_PNCV01000133.1:0-10753 GCF_005886925.1 Pseudoalteromonas sp. S3260 | reverse complement strand
TCTTTGTTGCTCGGTTTTTACTTAGCCCACTAGGTTACAAACCTCGCGCCGCGATTAAATCGCCCCTAGTTTGAACAAGTTTTAATCCGCAAAGGTCAACAGACCCTAATCAAGGAGAGTGAAGTGAATAAAATATCGAATGTAACCGTTGTTATGGCAGCGGCGTGTTTAAGCATTGGCCTAATTGCATTGGGTTTTATTATAAAAGGGGCTGCGCTTGATATTAAAGGGATGGAGCGCACGGTGCAGGTAAAAGGGTTAGCTGAACGTGAAGTTGTGGCTGATACCGTTATTTGGCCTTTGCAGTTTAACGATGCCGACAATAATCTTGAAAAGCTTGTTGAGCGAGTTGAGCAAAAAAATGATGCGGTGATTGCTTTTTTAAAGTTACACGGCTTTGATGATCAAGAAATATCGACAGGCACTCAATCTATTATTGATAAGCAAGCCCGTGAATACGCGAATGATAACCAAAAGTTTAGGTATGTTATTAGCTCAAATATTATTGTTTACTCCAATGCTCCTGATAAAGTTAAAAACGCACTGAGCAAAGTGAGTCAGCTAGCTAAACAAAATATAGCTATTGTGCAAGACAACTATCAAACCCGTATTGAGTATATTTTTACTGGGCTTAACGATATAAAACCAGCCATGGTGCAAGAAGCCACAGAAAAAGCCCGAGAAGTGGCAGATAAATTTGCTAAAGATTCAAATTCACGCTTAGGTAAAATTAAAACCGCTCGCCAAGGGCAGTTTAGCATTAGCGATCGGGATTCAAACACGCCGCAAATTAAAAACGTACGTGTTGTTACCAGCGTAGAATATTACTTATCAGATTAGAGCCGCCACTTGTTCAGTAGAGCGCTGTAAATAAGCGGCGCTCAGTAGCAAGGTTATCTCGCTTGGGGGATTATTTTTTAATGCCTCAAGTATTTGTAATTTTGCTGCAGGATTTTGTTTTTGCTCTATTTCTATTAATGCGAGCAAGGCCGAAAATTCATGTTTTACCGGAATGTTTGGCTTATGTGCATAGGCGATGTAACTGGCAACCGGAGTGAGCCCTTGCTTATTTGTATGTGCTAATGCATGTAGTAACTCTTCGTTAGATTCAAATAACATTAACGAGCGAACATAGTTAAAAGGCAGTTGTGTGGGCATTGCTTGCTTAAATACATTATGCAGGGCGTTATTGCCAGAGTCGTCTGTACTAATAAATCCCTTATTTAATTTAAGTGCAGGCGTAAAAAAACTCAGTGTGTCTAAACTGGTTAGTTTTTCAATAAACGGCGCTGGTGGCGTATTGGTGGTTAAAATACGCACGGCGATGTTTTGCATAAAATCGTATTTAATACTCATGCGTAGCGCACTTTCAAACAGGTAATTAAGCTGTATTACTTGCTGTGCCTCAGTGAGCTTTTTAAAATCGTTATCTAGCTCATCAAACTGCTGTTGTTTAATACGCGCATTGAGTAGCTGTATGCTTAGATCCATTCTGTTCTCCTTGAGTTCCAACTTTATCCTAGCTTAATTTTTTGTTTTATAAAACAAAAGGCCGCAATTGCGACCTTTTATACCTTTAAGTAAATACTTAAAAATTAAGCTTGTTTGCTGGCAATCCACTCATTAACGAAGTTTTCTAGTACGTTTAATGGTACAGGGCCATTTTTAAGCACTACATCGTGGAACTGGCGGATATCAAACTTATCGCCAAGTTGCATTTTAGCATCTTCACGTAGTTCTAAAATTTTCAGCATACCTACTTTGTAAGCCGTTGCTTGAGATGGCATTACAATATGACGCTCAACCATTTTTACACCGTCAGAAGTGGCGTTAGGGGTGTTGTTAACGTAGTAATCAATACCTTCTTGACGAGTCCACTTCATTGCGTGAATACCGGTATCAACCACTAAACGACATGCACGCCATAATTCCATGGCTAAGCGACCAAAATCTGAATACGGGTCTTCGTAAAGGCCCATTTCTTTTGGTAGTAATTCTGAGTATAACCCCCAGCCTTCAATGTAGGCTGTGTAACCACCAAATTTACGGAACTTAGGTACACCTTCAAGTTCTTGTGAAATGGCAATTTGCATATGGTGACCCGGAATCCCCTCATGATAAGCCAAGGCTTCCATTTGGTATGTAGGCATTGCTTCCATGTCGTATAGGTTGGCGTAGTAAATACCTGGGCGAGAACCATCTGGCGCAGGTTGTTGATAAAACGCTTTACCTGCCGCTTTTTCACGGAATGCTTCAACACGTTTTACAATCATGTCGGCTTTTGGTTTTACAACAAACAGCTCATCTAAGCGTGTTTTCATGTTATCAATTAAGCCTTTAGCTTCACTTAAGTACTGTGCTTTACCAGCTTCAGTGTTAGCTAAATAAAATTGCTTGTCGGTTTTCATAAACTGCATAAAGGCGTTTAAGTCGCCCTCAAAACCGACTTTATCTTTAATGGCACGCATTTCATCATGAATACGTGATACTTCAGCAAGGCCAATGGCATGAATTTCTTTTGCTGTAAGGTCTGTGGTGGTGGTGCGTTTCAGTGCGTTATTGTAAAACGCTTCGCCATTAGGGAATTTCCAAGCACCGTCACGGTCATCAGCACGTTTTTCTAACTGTGCAATGTAGTTAATTAACTTAGAGTAAGCAGGTTTAACCGCTGTTTTTAATGCTTCAGTCGCTTTACTAATAAGTGCATCTTTTTCAGCTTGGTCTATTTCTAAGGCATTAACTTTGCGTTTAAAGTCAGCTAAAAGCGTAGAATCTTCACCTTGTTCAAACGGCGCACCTTTAATGATGTTTTTGCTTGAATCAATGACGTGTGGAAATACAAATTTAGGCGCGATGATGTTTTTATCTGCGCGAATTTCTAAGCCAGTAATAAGCTGATCAAATACACCCGGTACCCCATTTAAACGAGCAATGTAATCGTTGGCTTCTTTTACGTTGCTAATTTGATGCTGGTTGATTAAAAAAGCCGGCACCATAGAGTGCGTACCAAACATTTGGTTTACTGGGTAGTTATGGTAACGCCATTTGAAATCAGCAATGCTGGCTTCTAAATCTTGTTTTTTTAAATCATAACTTACTTGGGTTGCTGTATCTAATTGCGCACGATCAATGCTGTTGAGGGTGACCAAATCGGCTTTAGTTTGTGCCAAGTCTTTAAGGGCTTTTTCTTCGCTGTTGTCATCCCATTTATCGTAATCTTTTTTGATGCCCATATAGGTTTGATAAACTGGGCTGCTCATTACATCACGATTAAAAGTGTCTTCAAAAAAAGCATTCGCTTTATCAATTTCACTTTGAACAGGTTGAGCTTGAACCGCAGGTGCAGGCGTTGATTGTTGTGTTGCTTGTTGGCAACCTGCAAGCAGTGCCACGCTTACCGTGGCAGCAATTAGAGTAAGTTTACGCATTCGTTTCCCTTTTGTTGTTAGAAACCCATTAGGGTATTTTAATTTTTCATGTGTTTACTTTACATGCGTATAACGCCAAAAGCGTTATACAAACAATTCTAGCAGGTCATTTAAAAAGCGATGGCCTCTAAGGCTTACTTGCCAATGGCCGTCTTTTTCTATTAATAAACCTGTGTTAATGGCTTTATTCAAAGCTGCTTGTTGGCTTTGTAATGGCTGATTAGTCAGTGCACTGTAGTCTTCAATCGGGCATGGCTCTATTAAACGAAAGCGATTCATAAAAAATTCAAACGCTAAGTCGTCTTGTTCTACTTGCCAGCTTTTGTACAAGTAGGGCTTAATAATGTCCATGTAGCCCCGTGGGTGTTTAACCTTTTCAGTGCGTGTTATCACCCTCGTTTTCGCATCAGTAACCTTACCATGGGCGCCACAGCCAATACCAAGATAATCGCCAAACCGCCAATAATTCAAGTTATGTTGGCATTGAAAGCCCGGTTTTGCATATCCTGATATTTCGTATTGCTGATAGCCTGCTTGTGCTAATAATGCTTGGCCTTGTTCTTGAATATCCCATAAGGTTTCATCTTGCGGCAACGTGGGCGGTTTTGAAGCAAATTGTGTATTAGGCTCAATGGTGAGCTGATACCAAGAAATATGTGGTGGGCTCAGGGCAATAATTTGTTTTAAATCACTCAGTGCATCATCAAGAGACTGCCCTGGTAAGCCATGCATTAAGTCAAGGTTAAAGCTATTTAACCCTGCTTCACTGGCTTGCTGTGCAGCATAACTGGCTTCATCGGCACCATGAATTCGACCTAGGGCTTTTAACTTATCGTCCTGCATGCTTTGCACGCCGATAGAGATACGGTTAATGCCGGCTTTTACATAATCTTTGAAACGGCCAGTTTCTACTGTGCCGGGATTTGCTTCAAGGGTTATTTCACAGTTATCGGTTAAGCCAATTAGGCTATCTACTTCCTTGAGTAAACGGGTGTATGCCGCGCCGGTTAATAGGCTTGGTGTGCCGCCACCTATAAAAATACTGTGAATTTTACGCCCTTGTACTAAGTGTAAATCAGCTTTTAAATCGTCGATTAAATGCTGCACATACTCAGCTTCAGGGATGTCACCTTTTTGCCCGTGGCTATTAAAATCGCAGTACGGGCATTTTTGCACGCACCATGGCACATGCACATATAAACTTAGTGGAGGAAGGTTCACAGGCCGCCTTTGTGTTGTAGCTCTTGCAGTAACATTTTAAGTGCTTGCCCACGATGACTCAGAGCATTTTTTTGCGCTTTTGTCAGCTCTGCACTGGTGCAATTTTCTGATGGCACAAAAAAGATAGGATCGTAGCCAAAGCCACCTTCACCGTGTTGGCTAAGGGTTATTTCGCCCTCCCAGCTAGCACTGCAAATAAGTGGGGTAGGGTCGTCGGCGTGACGCATCAGTACCAATACACACCAAAAACGAGCGCGTCGGTTAGGGCTATCGCCTAAATCAGCCAGTAATTTATCGATATTATCTTGATCACTTGCGCCTTTACCTGCAAAGCGGGCAGAGTAAACGCCGGGTGCGCCATTTAAGCTATCAACTTCTAATCCCGAATCATCAGCAATAGCAGGCAGTCCGGTAATTTTAGCTGCATGACGTGCTTTAATTATCGCGTTTTCTACAAACGTGGTGCCTGTTTCGGCCACGTCGCTCACGTTAAAGTCGCTTTGCGGTACAACATTAATATTAAGTGAGCTGAGCATGTTAGCCAGCTCATTTACTTTGCCGGGATTGCCGGTTGCAAGTACTAAGGTGTTGGTCATATTTAATCTACGTAAAATTTTTGCTGAAACTTTAATGTTTGGAACTGGTTACCTTGTTGGATTTCAATTTCAAAACGTAAAATTTCTTCGTTGGTATAATCTACTTGTGCTAGGTAATAAATTGAATCGCCTTCAACGACTTCTTTAAAGTTGAGGCTTTGTTTATTGCCTAATAAATTTCTAGCGGTGCCTTGTAATGTCGCTTTTTGCGCTGTTTTATCAGTATCATTTTTTAAGATGGAAATATTAACAATACCTTTGTAGCCACTGCGTTCCAAGCCATATGTTTTGGCTATTTGTGGCTGAATAAACGTTGATGGAAAGGCTATATAATGAACTTGCCAAGGGCCTAGTTCTTTATATTGAGCGCCTTGTTCTTGTGCGCTGTGTGCATTAAATGCTAAGGCGAGACAAGCAATAAAACAAAACTTTATTAAACGTTGCATGGTTAACTCCTGAGTATGTAAAAAAGAGGCGCTAGGCCTCTTTTATATTACGTTGTGCTTAAGCTAAAAGGTCCATTAGCAGCATTTGTAAAAACTGAATGCCGATGATTAGTACCAGTACCGATAAATCTAATCCCCCTAATGGCGGTAAAATTTTACGGATGGGCTTTAACATTGGCTCAGTAAGCTGATGGAATACCGCTTCAATTGGGTTATAGCCTTGGCTTACCCAGCTTAAAATAGCGCGGATGATTAATACCCAAAAGACTAAATTTAAACCTTCTTTTAAAACAGTTATTAGCGCCTGTATAAGCACAGGCTGAATAGCCCAAGAGCTATAAATAAGCCACATTAGGGTACTTATTTTTGCCGCAGCCACTATAAATGCCAGCAACAAAGAGGCAAAATCAAGCCCGCCTAGCCCTGGAATGATTTTTCGCAGCGGGTTAACTGCAAACGAAGTGGCTTTGACCACAAATTGGCTCATTGGGTTGTAAAAGTCGGCTTTTGCCCACTGTAGCCAAAAACGCAGTAGTACCACCATTAAAAATAGATCAAACAAGGTGCTAATTAAAAATTGCATGGCATTCATAGTATAACCTTCAATAAAAAATGGTTTTAAAGTTCTTGTTCCATTTGCACTGCACGCGCAATACACGCATCCATTGCATCGCCTACGGTTTTAGTTAAACCTTGTGCTTTTAAATGCTCAACGGCTGCATGCGTGGTACCGCCTTTTGATGTCACATTTGAACGTAATTGTGAAATGCTAATATCAGTTTGGCTAAGTGCCATTTCAGCTGCGCCAAGGGCGGTTTGCTGCACTAAGCGGCGTGCGTCTTCATCACTAAACCCAAGCGCTTTGGCTTTTTCTTCAATGGCTTCCATAAATAAGAAAAAGTAAGCCGGTGAAGAGCCGGTAACAGCAATCACGTCGTTTATTTGCGACTCTTTTTCAACCCATACAACAATGCCTGTACATTCAAATACTTGCTGTACAAACTCATGCTCGCTTTGGGTTTCGCCTGCACCATATAAGCCAGATACACCACGACCAAGTAATGATGGCGTATTTGGCATACAACGCACCATTTTTACATCTTGACCAAGCATTTCACGTAAGCGCTTAACGGTTAAGCCTGCCGCGACTGAGATAAATAATTTATCGCTAAAGTCGACACCTGAATCTTGAAATGATTGGCATAAATCGCCCATCATTTGTGGTTTAACAGACAAAACAATGACATCGGCATCGCGCATAGCTTCGTTATTGTCACTGGTGGTTTGCACCTTAAAGTCGGCAGCTACTTTAGCTAGTTTTTCTTGGTTGCGGTTAGTCGCAATAATATTATTTGCGTTAAAGCCGTTTTTTACCATGCCACCAATGATGGCGTAGCTCATATTACCTGTGCCTATAAATGCGATTTTTTTATCTGACATATGTCTGTTATCACCTTTTAAGTTCGTGTTCCAAAAATATCTGTGCCGATCCTCACCATGGTTGAACCTGCCGCTATGGCAGCCTCTACATCGTTACTCATCCCCATCGACAATGTATCTATATGAGGATATTGGGTCTGTAGTTTATCAAAGCAAGTTTGTAATTGCTCAAAATATTGAATTTGCGTGTTAGCATCGTCGCTTTTAGCGGGAATAGCCATCAGTCCGCGCAACTGTAAATGGGCACATTGATCTATATATTGCGCCAGCTCAGTGATTTCATTGGGGTGACAACCAGACTTTGCTTCTTCTTCGCTAATATTGACTTGAATAAGTACATTCAGTGGCGGCATTGTCTCAGGGCGTTGACTGTTTAATCGCTTGGCTATTTTAAGTCTGTCTACACTTTGCACCCAAGCAAAATTGGCAGCGACTAAAGCACTTTTATTTGACTGAATAGGGCCAATGAAATGCCAAACAATATCGCTAAATGTGTCTAGTTGCGCTATTTTATCTACAGCCTCTTGAACATAAGATTCACCAAATTGACGTTGCCCTTGCTCATAAGCTGCCATAATATCAGTAGCGGGTTTGGTTTTAGATACTGCAAGTAACGTAATATCGTTACTATTACGTTGTGCTTTGTGCGCTGCCTCTGCAATTCTAGCGTAGGCGGATGTGAGTCGTTCTGCTATTGTAACCATATATTTATCAGTTAGTTGTGGAGTCATAAATGGATATCACCGAATTATTGGCATTTAGTGTGCAACATAAAGCATCAGATTTGCACTTATCATCAGGGGTGTCACCTATGATACGTGTTGATGGCGATGTGCGACGAATTAATATACCAGCACTTGGAGATAAAGAAGTCAGCAGTCTGGTTTATGACATTATGAACGATAACCAGCGTAAGGACTATGAACAAAATCTCGAAGTGGATTTTTCTTTTGAAGTCCCTAATTTAGCACGTTTTCGTGTAAATGCCTTTAACTCTAATCGTGGTCCTGCTGCTGTGTTTCGTACAATCCCGAGTGATGTATTGACACTTGAAGATTTGGGCGCGCCGGAAATATTTAAACAAATTTCAGATAACCCACGAGGCTTAGTATTAGTTACCGGCCCTACAGGCTCAGGTAAGTCGACTACACTTGCAGCCATGGTGGACTATATAAATCAAAATAAACATCACCATGTACTGACCATTGAAGATCCTATCGAATTTGTGCACGATAATAAACTCAGCTTAATTAACCAGCGTGAAGTTCACCGCGATACACATAGTTTTTCTAATGCGCTGCGAAGTGCATTGCGTGAAGACCCTGATGTTATTTTAGTGGGTGAGTTACGAGACTTAGAAACTATTCGCCTTGCTATGACTGCTGCTGAAACTGGTCACTTAGTGTTTGGCACTTTGCATACCACGTCGGCACCTAAAACCATTGACCGTATTATTGATGTATTCCCTGGTGAAGAAAAAGACATGATCCGCTCTATGCTTTCTGAATCACTTCGTGCGGTTATCTCACAAACACTGATCAAGAAGGTCGGTGGAGGGCGAGTGGCTGCACACGAAATCATGTTGGCAACGCCTGCTATTCGTAACTTAATTCGTGAAGATAAAATTGCTCAAATGTACTCATCGATTCAAACCGGTGCGTCGCAGGGCATGCAAACCATGGATCAATGTTTAACAAGCTTAGTTAACCGTGGCATTATCACTCACTCAGCGGCGTATACAAAAGCACAAGATAAGACGCAGTTTAGCGCTTAAGGAATTATTATGACTTTATCTCTAAATCACTTTTTACAAATAATGATCGACAAAAAAGGCTCTGATTTATTTGTATCGAGCCAACTTCCTATTAGCGCTAAAATTAACGGCGAGCTAACTCCTCTTAATGACGATAAATTAACAGATGAGCAAGCGCTAGAGTTAGTTGAATCAGCGATGAGTGAAAAACAAAAAGCAGAGTTTCATAACACTAAAGAATGTAACTTTGCGATTGCAACTAGCGAAGGGCGCTTTCGTATTTCGGCTTTTTGGCAACGCGACAGAGCGGGCATGGTTATTCGCCGAATCGTCACTAAAATTCCCGATGTTAAAGAGCTTGGATTACCTTCTGCATTGACCGATGTGATTATGTCAAAGCGCGGACTCGTGTTATTTGTAGGTGGTACGGGAACCGGTAAATCAACGTCTTTGGCGGCACTTATTGGTTATAGAAATCGCAATCAACGTGGGCATATTTTAACCATAGAAGATCCGATTGAATTTGTTCATGAACATAAAAAAAGTATTATTACCCAACGTGAAGTGGGTTTAGATACTGAAAGTTTTGAATCGGCACTTAAAAGCTCTTTGCGCCAAGCGCCTGATGTTATTTTAATTGGTGAAATTCGTTCGCAAGAAACCATGGAATATGCGTTGAGCTTTGCAGAAACGGGTCACTTATGTGTTGCCACCCTGCATGCCAACAATGCTAACCAAGCTATTGACCGCATTATGCACTTAGTACCAAAAGAAAAGCACGATAAGCTTAAATATGACTTAGCATTAAATTTACGCGCTATCATTGCTCAGCAACTTATTCCGACCTCTGATGGGGAAGGGCGTGTTGCTGCCATTGAGGTATTACTTAATACGCCAATGGTCAGTGAGCTAATTAAAAACGGTAATATTGGTGGCATTAAAGAAACCATGGCCAAATCAACAGAGATGGGCATGCAAACCTTTGACCAAGCGCTGTTTGAGCTTTACAGACAGCAACGGATTAACTATGCCGATGCACTTCATCATGCGGATTCGCCAAATGACTTACGTTTAATGATAAAACTACGTAATAACGAGCAGCAAGGCGCAGGCTTCTTACAAGGTGTGACCATTGATGGCCTTGATGATAAAGGTAATATGACTTAGTCTTAACCCACATAAAAAAAAGCGCCTTAGGCGCTTTTTTATGTGTGTTAAGTGCTTTATTCACCATAACTGGCTTCAAAAAAGCTCTCTAGAATAATCACCGCAGACATATTATCTACGTTGCCTTTACCTAAGTTTTTATAACCACCACGTTCAAATAACCGTGCCTTTGCATCTGCAGTCGTTAAGCGTTCATCTTGAGTATGAACCGCTATACCGTAATGATTATGCAAACGATTAGCAAACTTTTTGGCTTTAAAGGTAACCTCTTGTGAGGTGCCATCCATGTTTAGCGGTAAGCCAACCACCATTAAGTCAGGTTGCCACTCTTTTACCTGTACAGCAATGTCATCCCAATTAGGAATGCCATCTTGGGCTTTCACCGCTTTTAAGCTGGTGGCGCTGCCTGTGAGCTCTTGACCAATAGCAATACCAATGCTCTTGGTACCAAAGTCAAATCCCATAACGGTGCGCTCACCTTGCGCTTTTACAGTTTTTTTAGTCATGTTTATCTTTTATGTTATTAGGGTCTGTTAACCTTTCAAGGTTGAATTTGCAGCAGTCTGTTTGGTATTTGGGCAAGGCAGAGCCTTTGTGGTGTGGTTATTCCCCATAAATAGGCGATAACGCAGCATCAATGCCAAACAGGCGCTGCCCTTCGGGTTCTGCCTAGGGGCGATTTACTCTTTGTTGCCTACATGG
>NZ_PNCV01000132.1:0-15833 GCF_005886925.1 Pseudoalteromonas sp. S3260 | reverse complement strand
TATTATCCGGAGTTCAGGTTATCAACACTTTTCAAGCGTATAAATTGTAAATATATGTGTATTTAATACAATAAATTAGGTTAATTGCTCTAATTCGGTAATTAACGTTAATGCGTGTTCATTAGATGTCCCACAAACATCTAAAGTAGCGCTAAAATCACTACACACTTTTGGGCGCGACTCATCACCAAATAGCTTACATAAATTACGCTCATCCAGCTGAATACAACGTTCTCCGGCCTTTTTACCATTTGGCATACCCGGTATTGGCGAGCTAATACTTGGTGCAATACAGCATGCTCCACAGCCTAAACGGCACGCCATTGATTGTGTTTTCATTATAACCTCAGTAATAAATTTTAATTATATTGTTGCTGCTTTGCATTTAAATAGAGCGATTTGCTCTATTTGCAACCGCATTGTGCAATGACTTGTTACATCTTCAAACACACTGTAAACACTTTATTGCGTATCATTAGTTCATCAGCACAATTTATGAAGGAATGTCTTGTGGCGACTAAAAAACAAATAATATTCCCTATCGCGGTCCTTGTTAGTGGCATCGCCCTTGCGGCGGGCTTTTCAGCAATGAAAAAACCACCAGAAGAAAAACCAGAACAAGATACTCGCCCATTGGTTGCAGCACAACCTATTCACCTTGATGCAATCACTCTCGATGTTAAATCGTACGGTATTGTGCAACCTAAAGACCGCACTGAGCTGATTGCTCAGGTAAGTGGCCAAGTTATTTCTGTTGCAGGGCAATTTGTTGAAGGTGCCTTCGTAAAGCAAGGGGATATTTTAGCACGAATTGACCCAAATGATTACGAAGCTGATTTAATTGAAGCTGAAGCAGGCCTTGCCCAAGCAAGTTCAGCGCTTGAGATAGAACGTGCTCAAGCACATGTTGCTAAAGCTGAATGGGAACGCATTAAAGCAGACTCAAGCGATATTACTGCTTCTGCGCTTTATTTGCGTAAACCGCAATTGGCAGAGAAAATGGCACGTTATCGTTCAGCGCAAGCAAGTGTAAAACGTGCTAAACGTAATTTAGAACGCACCTATATTAAAGCCCCCTACGACGCGATTATTAACGCGCGAAGCATTAGCTTGGGTTCTGTTGTAAATCCAGGTAATAGCTTTGGTTCACTCAGTGCCACCTCGGTCGCTGAAGTGCGTTTACCGGTTGCCGATAAAGAGCTGCAATACTTAAATAATGGCGGCATTGGTGCAACAGTGTTATTTAGTGCGCAGTTCGCGGGCAAAGAAACCACATGGCAGGCTAAAGTGGTACGCAGTGAAGGGGTGATAGATCAAAAAAGCCGTATGATCTACTTAGTGGCGCAATTACCAACCCCGTATGCTAACAAAACTCAACCATTGCGTTTTGGCTCCTATGTTAACGCTAGCATAGAAGGTCGTGCAGTTAATAACGCCATTGTTGTGCCACATCATTTAGTCAAAGAAAATAAAATTGCGATATTAAACGACGATTTAACCCTGTCGTTTAAAACTCTTAACATTATACGTGAACAAAACGGCATGGTGATCGCAGACCAAGGGCTCAATGAAGGTGAACAGCTAATTACTTCAGCCCTTGAATACCCTACCGAGGGAATGGCGGTAAAAATTGAAGACGTTGTAACAACCCCAGACGTTACTCAACTTGCACTGAAACAGGAGTAACTTATGTCTACACGTGAAAAAGGCCTAATTGCATGGTTTGCGCGCAACCCTGTTGCAGCAAATCTATTGATGATATTTATACTTATTGGTGGCATTTTAACGGCGTTTACTATTCGCAAACAAATGTTTCCGCAATTTGAAAGTAACTGGATCAGTGTCTCTGCGGTATACCCTGGCGCAGCCCCGCAAGAGGTTGAGGAGGGCATTACCATAAAAGTTGAGGAAAACCTTGAGGGCATAGAGGGAATAAAGCGCCTTATCACCTACTCCAATAGAGGCTCTTCACAAGCGTGGATTGAAATAGAAGAGCAGTTTGATCCGCAAGAAGTACTCGATGAAATTAAAGTACAAGTAGATTCAATCAATACGTTTCCTGCGGGTATGGAGCGCCCTATTGTTCGTCGCGATAAATACGAACAAGAAGTAATGATACTTGCCCTTTACGGTGACATGAGTAACTACCAACTTAAAGAGCTCGGTAACGATATAAAAGACGAGCTTCAGGCACTGCCTAATATTAATTTAGTTAACTTTAATGGTGGCCTTAATTACGAAATTGGTATTGAAGTAAGCCCAGACAAACTGCGTGCTTATGGATTAACGTTTAGAGATATTGCCAGTGCAGTGCAAAGCTTTTCTGCCAATATGTCAGCTGGGCAAATTCGCTCTGAAAATGGCTATATTTCAATGCGCGTTGAAAAACAAGCCTACCGTGGTAGCGAGTTTGCAAAGCTACCGCTGATCACCCTTGCCGATGGCGCGCAAGTATATTTAGGTGACGTTGCCACCATAAATGATGGCTTTGAAGAAGGCCTGCAATACTCAAAATACAATGGTAAAAATTCATTGTCGTTTGAAGTAAACGCCTCTAAAGATCAAGATATTACCGATGTTGCTAAAGTACTTAAAACCTATATGGCTGAAAAAGAATCGCAACTGCCTGCAGGTGTCAAGCTCTCTCCTATTGTTGATTTAACTTACTACCTCGAAGGTCGCCTCGATATGATGGTCGACAATATGATTTGGGGTGGCTTATTAGTTATGTTGGTATTAGCCCTGTTTTTACCATTACGTTTAGCTTTTTGGGTAATGATGGGTTTACCTGTGTCATTTTTAGGTGCCTTTTTGTTTATGCCAATTGGCTTTTTAGATGTCACCATTAATTTAGCCTCGTTATTTGCCTTTATACTGGTGCTTGGGATAGTGGTTGATGACGCCATTGTTGTGGGCGAATCTGCTAGTGCTGAAATAGAAAAACACGGCCATACACTCGATAACGTAGTACGCGGCGTAAAGCGCGTGGCAATGCCAGCCACATTTGGCGTACTTACCACTATTGCGGCATTTTTACCGCAAACTCTTGCCACAGGCCCAGGTGCGGCTTTTTCTAAAGCCATTGGTGGGGTGATTATTTTATGTTTAATTTTCTCACTAATTGAATCAAAACTTATTTTGCCGGCACATATTGCGGCAATGAAAGACCGTAAACCAAATCCAAAAAACCCGCTTCACCGTGCACGTAAAGTAATGGATAACGGCCTAAAAAGTTTTGTTGATAACTACTACACCCCGTTTGTTGGTCGCTGCATTCATTATCGCTATACCGTAATTGTCGGTTTTATATGTTTACTGATTGTCAGTGCGGGAATGTTTGCTGGTGGTTTAGTTAAATTTGTGCCTAATCCTAAAATACCGCACGATTTTCCTCGCATTGATATAGAAATGAACTTAGCGTCTTCTGAGCAAGCAACGCTTGAGACAGCTAAAAAAGTAGAGCAGCTAATACTGAGCGTTGATAACCAGCTCAAAGAGCAATACGGTAAACCGATGATCCGCGATTTATCAGTTAGCTTACGTGGGCGAACGCAAGCAAACATTATGGCTATTTTAGTTGAACCCGACCTGCGCCCTATTGATACCTTTGCACTGAGTGCCTTATGGCGCGAGCAAATGCCTAACTTACCGGGTGTTAAAACCCTAACCATTCAAGACAGTATTATGAACGGGGGTCGAGACGATGGCGATGTAAGCTTTAAACTCGAAGGTAAAAATGCACAAGTACTTAAAGAAGTCGCTGGTAAACTTAAAACCAAGTTACAAAGTATGGAAGGCGTAGGCGATGTTAATGACTCAATGCAAAGCGCTACCGATGAAGTACAGCTAGATTTAAAACCACTTGCTTACAGCATGGGGCTAACCCTTGCCGATGTGGCGTCACAAGTAAGCTTTAGTTATTACGGTCTTGAAGCACAACGTATTCTTCGAGAAGGTGAAGAAATTAAAGTGATGATCCGCTACCCAGAAGATGAGCGTAACTCAATCAGCGATATCGACAGCGTACGTATTATCACCCCAACAGGCGCTGAAGTACCATTAAGTGAAGTTGCTAATATTTCATTAGTTGATGGGGTTAATCGTATTCGCCGTGAAAATTCAAAACGTACAGTAAACGTGTGGGCTGCGGTAAATACTGACCAAGTAGAACCCTTTGCCATTGCACAACAAATTCGTGATGAGTACTTACCTTCATTACTTAAAAACTACCCAGGGGTACAAAGTAATGTGGCTGGTCGTATTCAAGAGGAAATGGATAGCGCTGATGAGCAATTACGTGACTTTGCGCTATCGATGATCATAATTTTTGCATTATTGGCTATTCCTCTGCGCTCTTACTCGCAACCATTAATTATTATGTCGGTCATTCCATTTGGTGTGGTTGGCGCCATGTTTGGCCACATGGTACTAGGTATGACCATGAGCAGCTTATCGATGTTTGGCATTATTGCGGTAGCCGGTGTGGTGGTTAATGACTCACTCGTGATGGTAGATTTTGTAAACAAAGCGCGTGCTGAAGGTGTGGCAATAAAACAAGCGGTAATGCAAGCCGGTGCACGTCGCTTTAGAGCCATATTACTAACTTCAATCACCACCTTTATTGGGGTCATGCCGATTATTATGGAAACCAGCTTACAAGCAAAAATTGTAATACCTATGGCGGTATCGCTCGCTTTTGGTGTGCTGTTTGCCACGGTAATAACGCTTATTCTTATACCGTGTCAGTATGTTGCGCTTGAAGATGCAAAACGCCTGATCCGCAAATGGCGCGGTAAAGATGCCCTAGTCGATGGCCAACCAGCAACGACGAATCACTAAATTAAGTAAAATCCCAACCAAAAAGCTCGGTATTATTATGCCGAGCTTTTTATTTATAGTTATAAAATAGCATTCAACTATTTGCCAGTTTGTCTCCCTACTGGTAATTTAACTCTAAATTTTGCTCTTAAAGGATTAACCATGGGCACATTTCAGCTTATCTTATTTATCGTCTTTGCCGTATTGACTACTCTGGGTTACAAAAAGAACAACCGTAATTTAATGCTATTGGGTGCAATAACTATTTCTTTTGCATTTGTAGGATTAGAATTTTTACTTGGGTTTGATGAGGGATTATCAGGGACTGACTATGAATAAAAAAGTAATACATTGGCCAAGTATGTCACTTTATTTAATCGCCTTATTCACGTTTATCGGTGGCATTATTGACTCCACCTATTCGAGCTTCCTCATTGGCTTTGGCTTTAGTTTTATGGGCTTTGCAAGCATTCGCTTAATCCCTGCAAACTTTCTTACTCGTAAACTAACTAGCCCTATAGCGGAAACTCTCGTTCGCAAAAGAGATATAGCAACACAAATTATCGGATTTTTATTACTCATTATTGGGTTAGCTTTATCTATGCTGTTCAACGTTTAATTGCGTGATTAAAAAGATCCTATGATGAGCATAATAAACTGCTCGTTTTTAATGCCTTTTACGTTATGGTATATAATAATCATAATAAAGTAAGGCACAACTATGAATTCCCCACAGTCTGAACACATTCCTCAAGAAGCATTTGATTGGTATGACGAATACGCCCACGGTTTAATTGATAGACGCACGTTTATGAAAAAGCTTGGTGGCTTAGCCGCATTGGGCTTTTCAATGACAGTGCTTACAGGTGCATTATTACCTAATTACGCACAAGCCGAGCAAGTCTCATTTAACGACGATGACATAAAAGCTACTTACCAAGTATTTGATTCGCCTGATGGCCATGGTTCGGGCAAAGGCTATTTAGTGGTTCCAACAAATACACAAGGCAAGCTACCTGTTGTATTAGTAGTACACGAGAATCGCGGCTTAAATCCGTATGTAAAAGATGTTGCAAGGCGACTGGCTAAAGCCGGCTTTATTGCCTTTGCCCCTGATGCGTTGCACCCACTGGGTGGCTACCCAGGCAACGACGATGAAGGTCGAGCCATGCAACGTACCCTTGATCGCACTAAAATACAAAATGATTTTGTTGCCGCCGCGCATTTTTTGAAGGCGCATCCAAATAGTAATGGTAAATTAGGTGCCGTTGGTTTTTGTTTTGGTGGCTATATTGTTAACTATTTAGCTGCCGTAGACAGTAATTTATTGACTGCGGGCGTGCCCTTTTATGGTACACCTGCAAGTGAAAGCTTACATAAAAACATTAAAGCGCCATTAATGATTCAGTTAGCTGAGCTTGATAAACGCGTTAACGCCACATGGCCTGAATATGAGCAGAGCTTAAAATCAAACAATGTTGATTACACTATGCACATGTACGAAGGCGCGAATCATGGTTTTCATAACGATTCAACTGGCCGCTACGATGAAAAAAATGCCGAACTTGCATGGCAGCGTACATTAGCATTTTTTAATAACCACTTAAGTTAACATTACTAAGCGTGTATTTGTTACTCGTTAATTAATACACGTTTATCAACAATTCCCTCTTTTACTAGCTGATTCAATATGTGAGCGGTTTTTTCTCTGCACACATCGCGTAGTAGTCGTACAGCGGGAGTAATCGATTGTCTGCTTGGGCAAATAAGCCACAGCTCCCCTTGGGTGTGCTGATAGTTTGGCATCACAGTAACAACGCGTTTATTTAATAAGTCATCAGCAATATCTAACGCCGATTTAACCGCTAAGCCTTTATCTGCCACACACCAGCGCCTTACTAAATCGCCATCGTTTGAGGCACGTCTGCCCTGCATTTTTACTTTGTATTTTTTTGGGCCATCGGTAAACTCCCATACATTATTGATAATATCTTGCAGCTGATAAAATAACCCTTGATGCTGCGCTAAATCATCAGGGTGCTCTGGCTCACCATATTTAGCTAAATAGGTAGGTGTGGCACAAAGTAGTCGCGGTACGTTGCAAATTTTAAATCCATAAACACTGCTATCACTTGGGGAGCCATACCGCAGTGCAATATCAACCGAATCACGAAAAAAATCGATATTGCTATCGCTAATGTGCGTACGCAAGCTCACACTTGGGTACCTATCCATAATTTCATCAATCCAGGGGATCACTAGGTTGCGCCCTAAATCAGATGAAGTAGCCACCCGCAATTCTCCCTCAATAGCATCATGTTCTCCTTTGAGGTTTTGCCTTGCCGCTTCAAGTACAGCCAGCGCTTGTTCGCATTGGGGTATGTACCGCTCCCCTGCACTGGATAAACGCAAATGGCGAGTTGTTCTAATAAATAATTCGCAGCCAAGGGCTGATTCTACGCGCTTAATAGCCGCACTGGCGGTTGCTGTGCGCATATCTAACTTAGCAGCAGCTAAAGTAATACTTCGACACTCTGCTACTTTTAAAATCAGTTTTAAGTCATCAATCTGCATATTATCTATTTTTATTTGATAATGATTCAATAATTATGCTGTTTATTTTAAATAAAGCAAATTGTATTATGTTGCTCATACACTCAGTGAACACTGTTTATTAGCCCTTTTTTATTATGGAGAGACTATGACTCACCCTATTATTCGCGACCTTGAAAGCCGCCATACTGCTAAACGTTACGACGCGACAAAGCGCATTTCTCAAGACAATTTAGCGGTATTGTATAGTGCTATGCGTCTTTCTCCTTCGTCAATTAATTCGCAGCCTTGGAAATTTGTAGTGATTGAATCAGACGCTGCAAAAGAGCGTATGCACACTACCTTTGCTAATAAGTTTCAATTTAATCAGCCACACATTAAAGCGGCGTCGCACATTATTTTATTTGCTTACAACCCTAAATATAAACGTGATGACTACGCACAAGTCATTGATGCAGATATTAAAAATGGCCGTACTCAAAGTGAAAACCGCGAACAAGCGTTTGGCGCTTTTGCGTTTGTTGATATGAATACCGATGAGCAAGGCAACAATGCCGCGTGGACCAAAGCACAAACCTACATTGCTTTAGGCAATACTATGCATGCAGCAGCACGCTTAGGGATTGATACCACGCCGATGGAAGGCGTTGATGCACAGCTGATTGGTGAAGAGTTTGCAAGCGAATTAGACGGCTACATCTGTGATGTGGCACTTGCGCTGGGTTACCATGATGCAGAAGAAGACTACAATGCTAAGCTGCCAAAATCACGTTTAAGCAAAAAACAAGTAATTCAGGTTTTATAAGTCAAAGCTGCTCACTTTAAATTGTTAGTGAGCAGCTCACTTTATTAGGCTAGTTTTGTGACCACAGACGCACTAATAACTTTGCCTTGATCAACATCTGCGGTAACAGTGCATAAAGCTCCATTGATTAAATTTAAATTAGGAGGGATGTGACCAATATCGGCATCAATGATCACCGGAAACAAACACCCGCCAAAAGCGGCATTTAAGCCTTGGCGATAATCAAACCCCGGATCTTGCCCCTGTAAGGTTACATGGCGGCCAATAATCACCCCGTTTATATCATCAAACATACCGGCTAATTTGAGTGACAATAAAAACCGTGCAACCGTCGCAGGCGTGAGCTCTGCGCTTTCTAAATAAAGCACAATACCTTGCGAGGCATTATGCTTTTTAAACTCATGCAGTGCTAAAAAAGGCGAATCAAGCAACAGCCCAACCGTATCAAGACACCCACCAAACAATCGCCCTGACATTTCGATACTGCGTTTATCGGTGTAATTTAAACATTGCCACTGGGTTGGCGCGCTGTGATCAAATAATACGTTTGGGTTTTGTGCATAATCAGGCTTGCTATGTTGATGGTAAGTCGAGGGTGCTTGCTCAAACTCACTATTAGCCTCATAGCTTAGGCTTTCAAAAATTTGTAAACAATACGGGTCTTTTTCATCAGGGTGTAATTGAATTAAATTAGCGCTATGCAGTGTTGCCCAATTACATTTTGCTGTCAGTGCACAGGCAATCGTGCTGACATCTGAATAACCCACCAACCATTTAGGTTTGGCATTTTTAATTGCGCCAAAATCAAGTAACGGCAATATTTCCATTGCAAGCTCTCCGCCCATTGGCGGCATAATCGCATCTATTTTATCATCTAATAAAAAGTCCATTAATTGCTTGGCATGCTGCTTAGCTGTAAGTTGAGTTCGCGGCTCGTTTTGACGTAAAAACTCCCCCTCAACAATCTGATAACCTCGATGTTTTAAGCCATTAATGACAATATCTAACCGTGGGTGATATTTTGATTTGATCCCCGCTGATAAAGAACACACGGCGATTTTAGATCCCACTGTTAAAGGTGCCGGATACAGTATATTTGCCATATTATTTCCTTATTGAAGAATAGGTTACTACCATAACAACATAGCCTACATTTACAAACAATGAATAATATTCAACCGATTCTAAACCAAATATAAAAACCAAGCATAAAAAAACCAGTGCTTATTACTAAGCACTGGTTTTTATAAAACGTTAAAGTGAGTTAACTAATTAAATATACTCAACCTCAATGATTTCGTACTCTACATCACCTTTTGGCGTTTTGATAATCACAGCGTCATCCGCTTGTTTACCAATTAAGCCGCGAGCAATTGGTGAATTAACAGAAATTAAATTACTTTTAATATCTGCTTCATCATCGCCAACAATCTGATATTTAACTTCAGCGTCGGTTTCAACATTAACGATGGTTACTGTAGTCCCAAAAATCACTTTACCTGTATTAGGCATCTTTGTTACGTCAATCATCTGCATGTTTGAAAGTTTTGCTTCAATTTCTTGAATACGGCCTTCACAAAAACCCTGTTGCTCACGCGCAGCGTGATACTCAGCATTTTCTTTTAAGTCACCGTGTTCACGTGCATCAGCAATATCAGATACAATTTTTGGACGGGTAACAGTTTTTAATTCGTTAAGTTCATCGCGCAATAATTTTGCGCCACGAACTGTCATTGGAATTGATTGCATACTTTTCTCACTTAATCCCAAGGCCGTGGTTACGGCCCTGGCACATTTCCTTAGTTCAATCGCAGGTGTAGTTCTTGAACAGACGTCACTTTACTGCGGTCATCTGCTTGGTTAGCAGTACAGTTAGCAAATGCCGCATTCAATGTCGTAGTATAATTGGTTTTGTGCTGCAATGCACCACGACGTAACACCTTCGAATCTTCAATCGCTTGGCGACCTTCGGTGGTATTAACGATATAGCTATACTCGCCATTTTTGATTCTATCAAGAATGTGCGGACGACCTTCATATACTTTATTTACACGGCGAACCGTAATTCCAGCATCTTCAAGTGCAGCAGCTGTCCCACCTGTTGCGTCTAGCTCAAAACCAAGTTCTGTCATGGTTTTTGCTAGTTCTACAATACGTGGCTTATCGCTATTACGTACAGATAGTAACGCGCGACCACCACGTGGTAAAGTGTTGCTTGCACCTAATTGTGCTTTTGCAAACGCTTCGGCGAAAGTATCACCAACACCCATTACTTCACCCGTAGAGCGCATTTCAGGGCCACGGATAGGATCCACGCCTTGGAACTTAGCAAATGGCAATACCACTTCTTTTACGCTGTAGTAAGGTGGAATCACTTCTTTAGTAATGCCTTGGCTTGCTAAAGATTGACCCGCCATACAACGTGCCGCTACTTTTGCAAGTGCTACACCCGTTGCTTTAGATACAAATGGTACTGTACGTGCTGCACGTGGGTTTACTTCGATTAGATACACTTTGCCATCTTTAACCGCAAACTGTGTATTCATCAAACCCACTACGCCAAGCTCAAGGGCCATATCAGTTACTTGCTTACGCATCACATCTTGCACTTCTTGCGTTAGCGAGTGAGCTGGTAATGAACATGCTGAGTCACCAGAGTGAACGCCCGCTTGTTCAATATGCTCCATGATACCGCCAATAATCACTTGCTCGCCGTCGCAAATTGCGTCAACGTCAACTTCTATCGCGTTATCTAAGAAACGGTCTAGTAATACTGGCGCTTCATTTGATGCAGATACGGCTTCGGTCATGTAACGACGTAAGTCTTGCTCATCGTATACAATTTCCATCGCACGACCACCTAATACGTACGAAGGACGTACTACCAGTGGGAAACCAATTTCAACTGATTTAAGTAGTGCTTCTTCAGTAGAGGTAACCGTCGCATTTTCTGGCTGCAGTAAGTCTAAACGCTCAACAAGTTGTTGGAAACGCTCACGGTCTTCTGCACGGTCAATGGCATCAGGTGAAGTACCAATTACAGGTACACCGTTAGCTTCAAGCTCGCGCGCTAGTTTAAGTGGTGTTTGACCACCGTACTGCACGATAACGCCTTTTGGCTTTTCAACACGTACAATTTCAAGCACGTCTTCTAGGGTAATTGGTTCGAAGTATAAACGGTCTGACGTATCGTAATCGGTAGATACCGTTTCAGGGTTACAGTTAACCATAATAGTTTCGTAACCGTCTTCACGAAGCGCAAGCGCAGCATGAACACAACAGTAGTCAAATTCAATACCTTGGCCGATACGGTTAGGACCGCCACCAATCACCATGATTTTATCACGGTCAGATGCGTTCGCTTCACACTCTTCATCGTAAGATGAGTACATGTAAGCTGTATCTGAGCTAAATTCGGCAGCGCACGTATCAACGCGTTTGTACACAGGTACAATATTGAGTTGATGGCGCTTTTTACGAATTTCAGCTTCTGACACACCGGCAATTTCTGCAATACGCGGATCAGCAAAGCCTTTGCGTTTAAGTTTACGCAAGAAGTCTGCATTTAAGCCGGCCATACCGACTTCTGAAATTTTAGCTTCATCTTTTAGGATGTCTTCAATTTGTACTAAGTACCAAGGGTCAATCTTAGTTAATTCAAATACATCTTCAACGCTCATACCATGGCGCATTGCATCGGCAATGTACCAAATACGCTCTGCACCTGGCTCACGTAATTCACGAATGATTTTTTCTTTTGCTTTCGGGTCGTCAAGCGCCACAATTGGGTTAAAGCCTGTTGCGCCTACTTCTAAACCACGTAATGCTTTTTGTAATGACTCTTGTTGGTTACGACCAATCGCCATTACTTCGCCTACTGATTTCATTTGCGTCGTTAAACGGTCGTTTGCACCGGCAAATTTTTCAAAGTTAAAGCGAGGAATTTTTGTTACCACGTAATCGATTGAAGGTTCAAACGATGCTGGTGTTTTACCGCCAGTAATATCGTTTTGAAGCTCATCAAGTGTGTAACCTACAGCCAATTTTGCTGCAATTTTAGCAATTGGGAAACCCGTTGCTTTAGACGCCAGTGCCGATGAACGTGATACACGTGGGTTCATTTCAATGATAACCATACGTCCATCAACTGGGTTTACACCAAATTGTACGTTTGAACCGCCGGTTTCAACACCAATTTCACGCAATACGGCCATAGAGGCATTACGCATGATTTGGTATTCTTTGTCGGTTAATGTTTGTGCTGGCGCAACAGTAATTGAGTCACCTGTGTGCACACCCATTGGGTCAAAGTTTTCAATAGAACAAACGATGATGCAGTTGTCTTTTTTGTCACGAACAACTTCCATTTCGTATTCTTTCCAACCAATTAACGATTCATCAATTAATAACTCGCTGGTTGGTGAAAGGTCTAAACCGCGCTCACAGATTTCTTCAAACTCTTCCATGTTGTAAGCCACACCGCCACCGGTGCCGCCCATTGTGAAAGAAGGACGAATAATACACGGTAAGCCGATACGGCTCATAGTATCGCGAGCTTCATCCATTGAATGGGCAATTTCAGCACGTGGACATTCAAGGCCGATGTTACGCATAGCAACATCAAAACGCTCACGGTTTTCTGCTTTATCGATTGCATCCGCCGTTGCGCCAATAAGCTCAACACCATGCTTTGCCAATACACCGTGCTTGTCTAAATCAAGCGCACAGTTTAATGCTGTTTGGCCACCCATTGTAGGCAGGACAGCATCTGGCTTTTCTTTTTCAATGATTTTTTCTACCACTTCCCAGTGAATTGGTTCGATGTATGTTGCATCGGCCATTTCTGGGTCAGTCATGATAGTTGCAGGGTTTGAGTTAACTAATATAACTCGATAGCCTTCTTCTCTAAGTGCTTTACACGCTTGAGCACCAGAGTAGTCAAATTCACAAGCTTGACCTATTACAATTGGGCCTGCGCCTAAGATAAGAATGCTTTTTATGTCGGTACGTTTTGGCATTATTACTCCGGTTAAATTAGTGGTTACGCGCTTGCATCAAATCGATGAAGTGGTCAAATAATGGGGCTGCATCGTGCGGACCAGGACTCGCTTCAGGGTGACCTTGGAAGCTAAATGCTGGTTTATCTGTACGGTGAATACCTTGTAATGTACCGTCAAATAACGATTTGTGCGTTGCACGTAGGTTATCTGGTAATGTGGCTTCATCTGCAGCAAAACCATGGTTTTGTGCGGTGATCATTACGACATCGCGCTCAAGATCTTTAACTGGGTGGTTACCACCATGGTGGCCAAACTTCATTTTTACTGTTTTAGCACCTGAGGCAAGCGCTAATAGTTGATGCCCTAAACAAATACCAAAAATTGGCGTGTCGGTTTCTAAAAAGGTTTTAATTGCATCAATGGCATAAGTACATGGCTCAGGATCACCAGGGCCGTTTGATAAGAAAATACCATCAGGGTTTAAGGCTAGTACGTCAGCGGCAGAGGTTTGTGCTGGGACAACGGTCAGTTTACAACCACGATCAACAAGCATACGTAAAATATTACGTTTAACACCGAAGTCGTAGGCAACAACATGAAACTTTTCATCATCAGCGTGTAAGGTTTTAAACCCCTCGCCTAATGTCCAGCTTGATTCGCGCCACTCAAAATTTTCCTTGGTTGAGACAACTTTTGCTAAATCCATACCTTTTAAACCTGGGAAGGTTTGCGCGGCTTGTAACGCTTTATTTTCGTCTAACTCGTCACCAGCAATAATACAGCCATTTTGTGCGCCTTTATCACGCAAAATACGGGTTAGTTTTCTGGTGTCGATGTCCGCAATACCTAAAATATTACGTTCTTTTAAGTAATCATCTAACGATTGCTCGTTACGAAAATTACTCGCTAGCAGTGGCAAATCACGGATCACTAGGCCTTTAGCCCAAATATGACTCGCTTCTTCGTCTTCGCTGTTGGTACCCGTATTACCGATATGTGGGTACGTCAAAGTTACGATTTGTTCCGCGTACGATGGATCAGTCAAAATTTCTTGATAACCAGTCATAGACGTATTGAATACTACTTCACCGACTGACATGCCGTCAGCGCCGATTGCAGTACCGCGAAACACTGTGCCGTCTTCTAGGACTAACAGAGCGGATTTAGTCAAGTTAAACCTCCTAACAGTAAAAAACGGGAGTAAGCAAATTGCTTAACACCCCGCCAATACTCAGATTATTGGTCAAAACCTGATTTCTGTGAGCTTAAATTGTTTTACGCAGTCTTAAATGATGCCGATGTAAACCACTAAACCTTCATTCATTTTTCTTGCCTAAAACTCTTTTCATTCCCACACAAACCCCGGTTTTGCTAACCATATGAGTATAATTGGAAACACGCATTTAGTAATTTTTGGCAAATTGGCTGCATTTTACATGAAGTTGGCTTTTAGGTCTAACGCTAATTAGTAAATTGCAATAAATAAGTGGTTATAGCAAAAAACCACCTCAAAGCGTTAAAAAAGGAACTTAACTACTTTAAATCTAGCACATCTTGCATGTCATAAAGTCCTGCCGGTTTGTTTTTCAACCACTGCGCAGCTCTTATAGCACCTAGCGCGAAGGTCATTCGCGAACTTGCTTTATGGGTTAATTCAAGTCTTTCTCCCATTGTAGCGAAGTAGGCCGTGTGTTCACCTACTATATCGCCGCCTCTTAGCACCGAATAGCCAATTTCATTTTGTGATTTGGCCTGCTCTATGTTGTTACGATCATAAACAGCAACCTCATCATGATCCCACCCTTTAGCCTGTGCAATCGACTCGCCAATAGCTAATGCTGTACCCGATGGCGCATCGATTTTATGGCGATGATGCGCTTCAAAAATTTCTATATCTAAATCATCGCCTAGTTTTGTCGCTGCCGTTTGCACTAAGTTAAGCAGTAAATTTACGCCCACGCTATAATTACGCGCAAATACAATAGGGATATGTTTAGCGGCATCTGTTAATAGCGCCATATCGTCATGAGTTAAGCCGGTGGTGCCAATTACCATAGGTGTTTTTTGCTCAACGGCTGTTTTTAAATGATTTCTCATGCCTTCAGGCAAAGTAAAGTCTATAAGCACATCTACATTTTCAACCTGCTGTTCACTGCTAAACTTAATCTCTTTTGCCGCTGCGCTATTAAGCTGATTAACGGGCAAGTCTAATAATGGTGACTGACTGCGCACATAGGCCGCCGCTAATTGTGAATTTTTATTGATTGTTGCTGCTTCTACAAGTGCCAGTCCCATACGGCCATTCGCACCAAACACACCTACTCGATTCATCTTTTTACAACCTATGTATTTTTTAGTTAGCTAGATTTTATCTAAAACTCATGTAATAGTCAGGAAAGCTTATAAAAAAGCTTCGATTATTTTAGGGTCTGTTGACCTTTGCGGATTAAAATTTGTTCAAACTAGGAGCGGTTTAATCGCGGCGCGAGGTTTGTAACCTAGTGGGCTCGATAACTGCTCCTGCGTTATTCTACTGGCTTACATCCATGTAAGAATAAGTAAAAACCGAGCAAAGCTTCCGCGTCCTGCTCACGCCCCTTACCTACATCCATGTAGGCAACAAAGAGTAAATCGCCCCTAGGCAGAACCCTTCGGGC
>NZ_PNCV01000131.1:0-8979 GCF_005886925.1 Pseudoalteromonas sp. S3260 | reverse complement strand
ATGCCAAACAGGCGCTGCCCGAAGGGTTCTGCCTAGGGGCGATTTACTCTTTGTTGCCTACATGGATGTAGGTAAGGGGCGTGAGCAGGACGCGGAAGCTTTGCTCGGTTTTTACTTAGCCCACTAGGTTACAAACCTCGCGCCGCGATTAAACCGCCCCTAGTTTGAACAAATTTTAATCCGCAAAGGTCAACAGACCCTAGCCTCTTTAGCAAACTCTAATTTAGGTTCCAAGGATGAAGCATTTCCCACAAAGACATTTTTTCCGTTGTGCAGCCTTATTGTTTGCGCTCATTTTTAGTGGCCAGAGCACAGCAAGCAATCGTTACTATGCCGATAACACATTGGAACCCACTACAGGGTTTGCCTGGGACTGGAGTGCAGGAGCTGGTTATTACATAGAAGATTCTTATTTGGTGGGGATGAATTCTTATGATGTTGGCGCCGAGTTAGATTTAAGCCTTGCGGTTTCTTACGATAATTTTTACCTTGATTTTGATCATAATCAACTCAGCGGTGGACTTGTTTTAGGCTATAGCTTAATTAACAAATACGATTGGGGCCTTGATTTATTAGGCACTAATTCCCAAGCCGGGTTTGACGAACAAGGCTTAGGTATTTATAACGATGGCATTATTGAGCCACTGCGCGGTATCAAAAAACGTAACTATGATTTTGATACCGGCCTTCGATTAACACGTCGATTTGAAAACTCACAAATTTCCCTTGAATACTTACATGACATATCTGGTGCTCATAATGGCTGGGTGGCAAACGTATTTTTTAGTCATATTCAGCCTTGGCGTAATTGGGAGTTTCGCTCTGGTATTGGCCTAAGTGCCTACTCTGCAGATTTTACAAACTATTATTTTGGTATTGATAGCGATGAAGCAAACGCAACTCGCCCTATTTATCAAACCAATGCCAGTACCAGTATTATGTTTGAATTTCATGCTGAATATCCCATTAATCAAGATTGGGTCTTTTTAGCAGGCTGGTTAACGACGTGGTTTTCAAAAGAAATTGATGACAGCCCAATTATTTCCCAAGGATATCAACACAAAGCCAAGGTAGGCGTGCGTTATGTACTTTAGATTTTTTTACTGTTTATTGTTTAGTTATTCAGGCTCTTTGCTGGCAGCCCCAGTGCAAATACCTTCTCAATTGAGTGCAGTACCTGATACCTGTGTGGCCTTACGTGAAGGACGTCACTGTTACGCCGATGTTGTTTTGTCATGGCAACAAGTAGAAGTGGGGAATTATTGTCTACGCGATGCCACCTCAAAGTACATTATGCAGTGCTGGCTTAAACAGCGACAAGGTTCGTTTAATTATGCCTTTGACTCAACGCAAAGTATTTCGTTTGAACTATTTGACAGTAATACATCACAAGTCATTGCCGTCACAGAAGTAAAATTACAATGGGTGTATCAAAATAGGCAAAAAAAGCGGCGTTGGCGGTTATTTTAGTCACACACTATAAACATTATGATAGCTAAACATCATTTAGGTATGCGAAGAAAGCTTATGGATAATTACGGTACTATTTTACTGGTTGAAGATGATATTTCTCTTGCACAATGGGTCACTGAGTATTTAACAGAGCAAGGCTATGTTGTACACGTATGTCATCGAGGTGATGAGGTAATAAGCCAAGTAAAACGTTTAAACCCACAACTTATTTTACTCGACATTATGCTGCCAGGGCTTGATGGTATTAGTGTATGTCGTGAGCTACGTAGCTTTTATCATGCCCCAATTATAATGCTTACTGCCCGCGATGAAGAAATGGATGAAGTCATTGGGCTAGAAGTCGGTGCTACCGATTATATAATAAAACCAGTACGCCCTCGCGCATTGCTTGCACGCATTAAATCTGCCTTGCGCTACAGTAGCGACACGCCTAAAACCGATGATCAAGCAAATATGATCAATATCGGTCAATTAAGTATTAATACCGAGTCACGCAACGTTACCCTTAACCAACAGGATGTGAACATTTCAAGCGCAGAGTATTTATTACTGCATTACTTAGCCAGTAATGCTGGACAAGTTGTTTCCCGCGATGCGGTGTTTAAAGCAACCAAAGGCAGGGAATATGATGGCCTAGATAGAAGCGTTGATGTGCTTATTTCTGCCTTGCGTAAAAAGTTTAATGATGACCCACAAAAACCAGAAAAAATTAAAACCATTTGGGGACGTGGTTATTTGTTTGTGACTACAGCGTGGTAAGTTTTAATGCCTGAGTGCTTAAAATAATTAGTGCGATAGTAATAAAAGTCACTTCAATACACCCAGCCTATTATGGAATAGCATCAATGAAAAAGTTTTATATTTCACTACTAGGCAGTGCGCTGCTTTCAATTATTGTTTTAGGTTGGCTTATTGATGCATTTAGCCAACAAGCGCATGCGCCTTTGGATGAGTTTAGCGTTCAAAGCCAGATTATTGTCGGGTTAAGTAAACAGCTCACGACACTAAAACCCGATGCTCGCCCACAACAAGTAATAAAACTAGCCGCTGACTTTGACCTTATACTTAACTACAAATTAAATCAGTCGCTGGCACTGCCCTTAGCGCTATTAGATAAAATGCAAACCCAAGGCGGATTAATACTCGAAGACGAGCAAGGCTTTTATATGCTCTACACAAATGATGAGTTAAGTCCTTATCATTTAACCATGCGTTTAGATAAACCCTATGAGGCCACACAACGAAACGATATTATTTTAACGCTATTATTTTACACTGGCTTATGTGTTTTTATGGGTTTTATTATTACCCCTTTAGCAAAGCGCCTTACGGTGTTAAACGAAGCAGCAAAGCAATTTGCATCTGGTAATGTTAAAGCGCGTATTACCCCCTCTCGATTTACCTATATAAAAGATGTGGAACTGACCTTTAACCGTATGGCGAGTCAAATTGAAAAGCTAGTTGCTGAAAACAAGCTAATGGCCTCCAGCTTATCGCATGATATTAGAACTCCAATTGCTTGCTTACGCTTTGGTGTCGACGCCGCTCTTGATAGTCATGACGAGAGTAAAATAAAGCATTATTTAACTCGCATGGAAACCGACTTGGATCATATGGAGTCAATGCTAAAAAGCTATTTAACGTTTGCTACTTTAGAGCAAAATGCGAATAAGCTTACTTACTCATCAGCAAACCTTAAACAATACCTAAGTGATATTGTATTGCAACTTGAGCCTAGAATAACCTCTCGCTCGCTTAATATTTCTTTAGAATGTGATGATCATACCGTTTATGCTGACTTACATTGGCTGGCAAGAGCAATCACCAACTTAATTAATAATGCCTGCGACTTTGCAAATCACAGCATTCAAGTAACCGCTTCAGTACAAGAACGTTTTCTGGTGGTGAACATCGCCGACGACGGACCAGGCATTGCTCAAGAAAATAATCATAAAGTATTTAGCCCATTTTTTCGTGAACGCAGCCACCGTAATCGCAGTGATAATAGTTATGGCTTGGGGTTAGCAATCGTCGCCAAAGTTGCCGATTGGCATCATGGCACCGTAAAAGTGAGTAAAAGTGAACGACTCTCAGGCGCCTGTTTCACATTAACTATCGCTCAGTTTGAACATTAATCAACAATGCAAAGATGCTCAATACAGCTGATAAACGAAATATAATTAAAAAAATTGTGCTATTTATAATCAAAATACGCACGTCTTATTTATACACCTAAATAAAACGCAATAATTGTGCAACAGAGACAAATAAGCACTTTTTATTTAATTACAATTCCAGTAGATTGTCACGGCGTCGAAAAAATAGAGAAGCAGAATAATATGAGTGCAGTAAGAGGTGAGTTTAGCTCCCGCTTTGGTTTTATAATGGCTGCGGCAGGATCAGCTGTTGGCTTGGGTAATATTTGGGGTTTTCCGACTCAAACAGCAAGTAATGGGGGCGCTGCATTTTTAGTCGCGTATTTAGTGCTGGCTTTCTTTTTAGCTTACCCCGCGCTAATGGCAGAATTGATGATAGGTCGCCATGGGCAAGCTAATGCGGTCTCTTCATTAACTAAATTAACCACGCGACCATGGCAAAAACAATTTGCCTTTGCTGTCGGTTTTGGTGGTATTTTATGTGCTGGATTTATTTTAAGTTTTTATGCCATTGTTGCCGGTTGGATGTTAAGTGCCACTTTAGAACCGGTAACCACATTGGTCGGCGCTGATGCCGCCTCTTTATGGTTAAGTGAGCAATCGCTTACTCGTAATATTCTTTTCACTGTTTTATTTATTATTTTAACTGTTGCTATTATCAGCCGCGGTGTAGAAAACGGCATTGAAAAATGGTCTAAACGCTTAATGCCCGCTCTGCTCGGTATTTTGTTTGCCCTAATCGCCTACGTGATGACTCAAGAAGGCGCTGTTGAGGGGTTAAAAGCTTACTTAGTCCCTGATTTTTCTTCTATTTTTGACCCTACATTGTTAGTGAGTGCCTTAGGCCAAGCTTTCTTTTCATTGTCACTGGGCACCAGTGTGATGATTATATATGGCTCATATATCAGTAAAAAAGAAAACCTTGTGTCCCTTGGCGCGTATGTAACCTTAATTGATGTGTTTATAGCGTTTGTAGCGGGTTTATTGATCATCCCTGCTATGTACGTGGCACAAGCGCAAGGTGTTGAAATATTCTCTACAACTACAGGTAAACTTCTCTCTGAAGATACTCTCGTATTTCAGGTATTGCCTGCCTTATTTGATGGCATGGGTGGTGTAGGTTTATTTGTTGGCTTTGCTTTTTTTGCATTGATGAGTATTGCCGCACTAACTTCATCTATTTCCATGCTAGAAGCGCCAGTGTCGTACACGGTAGAGCGCTTTGCGATGAAACGCGTTCAAGCAACATGGCTAATAGGCGCTTTAATTGCCATAGTGAGCATTACCATAGTGTGTAACCTAGGCACTTTATTTGGCTTGGTGATCACCCTAACAACCAAAGTTGCACAACCTTTATTAGGGCTTATGTGCTGTATATTTGTAGGTTGGATCTGGTACAGATCGTCACTACTAAAAGCGATTCAACAAGGTAACCCTGAGGTGCATAATACGTTATTTTGGAAAATATGGCCTTGGTATACCAAGTTTGTATGCCCTGTTGCGATTAGTTTAGTGTTTTTGCACTCCCTACTAAGCTAGTTAAAAGATGCATAAAAAAGGCCCACATCAGTGGGCCTTTTTAGTGGAGCAATATTACTGCTTTAAAATCATATCCTGATGGGGTATACCATCTTCTATATATTCATCACCAACACACTCAAAACCAAATGAGCGATAAAAATTCAGTAGGTAGGTTTGTGCGCCTATGTAAATATCGCGAGTAGGCCATTGCGCCTTGCAACAGCTGATGGCTTCGTTGACTAAGTGCTTACCCAGTCCAGAGCTTCGCTGTGATTGAGCAACCAAAACACGCCCTATCGCACTGTACTGAGCATCTTTTTCATAACAACGGGCATAGGCATGCACCGATAGCCCATCAAGTAAATAGACATGACGTGTAGTATCTGCGATATCGTGATCATCAAGTTCGGGGTAAGGACATGCTTGTTCTACAACGAATACGTCGACACGTTCACGCATGATTGAAAATAGAGTCTGGGGGTCGAGCGCTGAAAGTGGCTCACATTTAAACGCCATTAAATACCTTTTCTATTGCAAAGGCTTACCTAAAGTAAGCCCCTAAAACGATTAAGCAAATAATCGCTCTAACTGATCACATAACTGCGATAAATTAACATGGTCATGCTCTATGGTTAAATCAACATAGCCATCACTTCTAAACGCTCTGTCTAATTCAATTAATACATGGGTTTTATGTGCTTCAGGAATAAACGACAACTCTATTTCTTTTATGCCAAACAAACTGCGACTATTAGGCTGATACTCAAGCTCTTGATAACACCCCGACACAGATTGAAAAGTAGGAGCACGTAAATGGCCTTGTTCTACATCGGCTTTAACTAAACTAAAACCAAGCTTTTCCATCGCTTGCATGCATGTTTTAACCGCCTCATTAGGATAAATGTGTAAATGGTCTTTATCTGTTGGGTCAAGCGCAAGGTCAATATCAAGGCCGGTTTCTAACCATACATAAGATTGGTTATAACCTGCATTAATTTCGGTTATAGGCGTCTCTGAGTGTAAACGGGCTTCAAACGGAATAGTTCTTACTTCACCGGGCTCAATAATACCAATATCGGTAATGCGCCACTGGTCAATCACATGATTAGTGAAATAATCACCGTCTTCACTCGCCACTTTTACACGGGTAACTAACATTAAGTCTAAACCGGTAATTTCTTGGCTCACATCGCCTGCAGTAATTACAATTTGCGCGTTAAATAATTGCCCTGGCTGAAGATGCTCGGTCTCTAAAATAGTATCTACTTTGGCGGCACCAATGCCTACCGATGCTAAAATCTTTTTAAACATATTTTCTCCTTAAGCTAAGCAACTCTAATGTTTGCTTACGCTTAAACTCCTTCGTTATGGCATCTTAACCACATTTAAAAGCTCTTGTCAGCGAAAAACTGCTATTTACATGCTGTTTACCATAAAACTAGCCATATATGTGCATTTTTTATACATTGAAGATACTTTACCTCTGCATAAACTGACAGTAGCAATCATTTGATAAATACTCACTATCACGCAACTAACTGCGTTAAATAAGTAGATTAATTGTCAATAAGCATTGTTTTTCGCTACACTACAGTGCCTAAAAAAGTGGTATTAATAACTATGGAACTAATTTATTTTGCTACCGCCTTCGTCTGCGGTTTTGGTATATACCAGCTAAAATTGCCGCCACTTATCGGCTTTCTTATGGCTGGATTTATTCTTAATTTAGCGGGTTATAAAAGCACGGAACTGCTGGAAACAATTGCATCTTTAGGGGTTACACTGCTACTTTTTAGTATTGGCCTCAAGCTTAAAATTTCAAATTTAATAAAACCTCAAGTCTGGGCTCCGGCCACCTTACATATAATTCTAAGCAGCGCTTTATTTAGTGGCTTTATGCTACTACTGGGTGTTTTTGCACTGCCATTATTCGTCGATTTAAGTTGGCAAAGTGCGCTGTTAGTTGGTTTTGCTCTGAGCTTTTCAAGTACCGTATTTGCGGTAAAAGTTCTTGAAGAGCGCGGTGAAATGGCAAGCCTGCACGGTAAAATAGCCATTGGTATTTTAGTTATGCAGGATATATTTGCGGTTATATTTTTAGCGGTCAGTACCGGTAAGTTGCCGAATATTTGGGCCTTAGGGTTAATTATTGCCTTACCTTTATTTCGCCCTGTTATGTACTGGGTGTTAAACCGCTCTAAACATGGTGAGTTACTGCCGCTATTTGGGTTTTTCTTTGCCTTAGTAGCAGGTTATAACGCCTTTGAATTTGCAGGTCTCAAAGGTGATTTAGGTGCTTTGATTGTAGGTATGATGTTCGCACCACACAAAAAAGCCGGTGAATTGTCTAAGTCATTGCTTAGCCTAAAAGATATATTGCTAGTTGGCTTTTTCCTAAGCATTGGTTTAAGTGCAGAGCTTACTGCCCACTCCTTAGTCGTCGCTTTAGTGCTGGTATTAATTATTCCAATTAAAACCCTGCTTTATTACATACTAACCAACCTATTTAAACTTCGTGCGCGTACCTCTTTGTTAACAGCATTTAGCCTAGCTAACTTTAGCGAATTTGGTTTGATTGTGTGTGCAGTTGCCGCATCTACCGGCATGGTTACCTCTGAGTGGCTTGCTGTTATTGCGATTGCGGTGTCGATCACCTTTGTAATTGCTTCTCCTTTAAATAAACGCTCTAACGAGCTATACGTTAAAATTGAACGCTTTTTATTAAAGTTTGAAAGCAAAACCCGCTTAGCTGAAGAGCTCCCAGTAAACTTAAATGACACAAAAATTGTTATTTTTGGTATGGGTAGGATTGGCACAGGTGCCTATGAAACAATAAACGCAACTCATCCGGATGTTGTTGCAGGTATTGATATTAAGCCTGAGGTAGTTGATAAGCATGTAAAGCGAGGTCGCCGAGTATTAATTGCCGACGCCACCGATCCTGATTTTTGGCAACGTGTTAACCACTCCCACGTTGAAATGGTAATGCTAGCTATGCCTAAGCATATGCAAAATATTTTTGCCTTAGAGCAATTACAAGCATCGGGTTATAAAGGACAAGTAACGGCGATTGCCAACTACCCCGATCAGCAAAAAGAATTAGAAGAAATGGGAATAGACTCTACTTACAACTTTTACTTAGAAGCAGGTAGCGGTTTTGCAGAGCATGTAAAGCAAACCCTGTTTCCTTAATAGGGTTTAGATGCAAATGGATTGCATTTACATTCCTTTACATCTGCGTATTTTATTGGTTTAAAAATAAGGTAAAATGACTGTGTTGGTTTAGTAAAGCTAATACCTAAGTGTGTATTTAAATAAAAATATACACAACTGGACCCCTTGCTTTTAATTAACCAATAAGATTCTCAAATTAGAGGGCCTACTCCCTCTATCAATAGGCTGTTACTTGCCCGTTACAGCCTACTTTATTTCTTTATTATCCCTTACACTTAACACCTCTACTCATAAAAGATGTCAATAATGGATCCTCAACAACTTAAAGTCGCCATAAATACCATTATGCCGTTTGGTAAATATGCGGGACGCCCCTTACTTTTGCTGCCTGAGCCTTATTTAGTGTGGTTTAAACAGCAAGGCTTTCCTAATAACAAGCTCGGCTCTCAACTTGCAATGATGTACGAAGTGAAGCTTAATGGTTTAGAGCAAATGTTGATGCCATTACTAGAAAAAAATAGTAAATAAATAGAACTTTTCTATAAGTGGCCTGTCTATCTATTTGCTACTTGTTGATTTTTTGGTTTTAAACCGCAAAAAAGCGCCTTTAAGGCGCTTTTTTATTGTGTGGAATTTACTAGGGTCTGTTGACCTT
>NZ_PNCV01000130.1:0-2789 GCF_005886925.1 Pseudoalteromonas sp. S3260 | reverse complement strand
TTACTACAGCCGAAAATATAGAAAATCTATTAACTGCCCTTATTGGCCTATCCGCATTTCATAAAACAGACGACTCAATTAACGAATTAATATCCCTATTAGTTTCAGAGTCTGAAAACTTAAGTTCAATAATTTCACTTTCTAAAGCTATTCCCCAACAGGTAATTGATATGGGTTTATTAAACGGCTTGCCGTTTAATGTAAGGCCTAACTTCAAGGTTAATTTGGAAATCACAAGCCAATAGGCCGAAGCCCGCGAAGCGGTAGAATATTAAATTTGGAAAACAGAACCCCGAGCGCAGCGCGCTCCCCTGATAAACCTAGCTGAATTACCGTTCAACTCATCCGTTCAGGTTTTCCGTGTGCAATATTCCAATCGCCAATTCCAATAGGCACTCTAGGTTAGAACGATAGTGCAACCTAGAGTGCAAAACCTATTACTTATGATGCAAAACTTTACTTTTATTAAAATCTAGATTAGATTCTCAAGTGACGTAACTAGAATCTAATTTAATAGGACTGTATTATGAAATCACTAAACCAATTGGCGTCAAAGATTATTGATGATTTATATATTGAGGAAGCTATGAAAAATAACCCACCAGAAGAAACCCCTTATCACAAACGCAAAATGTCGTTAACAGCGCCAATTACGACAGTTTTTATGTTTGATGCTATCGCTGCTCGCTTTGGTAAAACTCGAATTGAATTATTAGAGCCTGCTTTAGAGTTATATGCTGAACAGCTTTTCCTTTCTCTATCAGATGAAGATAGAAATTCTTTATCTGTTGAAGTCGATTCTTTGATTACCGAGAACTTACCTGAAGGCATCCAAATGCAAGTTGTAAATTCTGCTGGTTCTTTTGAGAACGAATGTGCCGAATGGCGTGGTTTAAACGCATCTTTCAAAAGTTTTAATAAGGAATAATTATGAGTATGTTGACTCTATCAGGCCAATTAATAAATATTTTTGAAAGTCCAAAAGGTGTTAAGGACGAAAAAGAATACGGTGGCCAAGACAAAATTCAGATACTGGGTGAAGTAGTTCTCCAGAACGGCGAAAGTCGAAACGACCTTATAACTCTAACAACTCATGACAAACAGTTGTTCGAAGGGCTTAAGGGTAAATCTATCAGAGTACCGGTATCGGTTTTTGCAAATGGTAAATCTATTACTTACTTCATTCCAAAAGGCTCTAAGCCTACGGCTGCACACTAAAAACACAGACCCCCAAAAGAGAGAGAGACAGGCAAAAGCTTGCCTTTGCCGTCCTCACTCTTGGGGGTTTTTTGCAAGCTCTGCTTGCCTTACTTGATACATAGAAATAAAGTGACGACAAAGGAAGAAAAATAAATGTCAGAAAAAAGAAAACCCTCACTAGATTCTGCTTTGGCGGGCGACTCTAGCAAGGGCTTCAATGAAATATGTAATTTCTCTGGTAGAGTGCAACGCTACAGCGAAGCAAAGACCAGACAATTACAGATATTAAACCATGTTCGTGGTTTAAGCCAAGGGGAAAAGGCAAATTTTCAACTTCATTCCCTTTTGAATTTCGAGAAGCTACAAAGCCAACTGTGTAGTTGTGGTAATTATCTGGTTTTTCACCAGTACCACACTGTGGGACAAGTGCGCCTAGCAAAAGCTAGTTTTTGCAAGAATCATCTAATGTGCCAATTGTGCGCCATCAGACGGGGCGCTAAGCAAGTTCAGGGGTATTTAGGTAAGTATGAGCAGGTCGTAGCTAAAAATACCGCCTTGCGTCCTTACATGCTCACTTTGACGGTTAAAAATGGTGAGTCATTACCAGAACGTTTTGATCATCTTCAAACTTCTGTACGAAAATTTTTGAAGCGCAGACGAGATTTTATTGAAAAAGGCAGGGGGTTAAGTCAACTTTGTAAGTCTGATGGTGGCGTATTTAGCTACGAATTAACTAAAAGTAAATCTGGCTGGCATCCTCATTGTCACATGGTTGTTATGCTTGACCCTGAAAACCCGATTGATTTCCCTTTCAATATTCGTCCCGTTCTTCATAAACCTGATGCCTGGTCTAAACTTTCTCCCCAGGATAAGAAAAACGAAAAAGCTCTATGGAAAAAATATACTGATGCTGTTCAAGAATCAGAACTTTGCAAAGAGTGGCAAAAGATTACAGGCGATAGCAAAATCGTAGATATAAGGCCTATCGAGGGCGACCCCGCTCAAGGTTTTGTAGAAGTATTTAAATATGCACTTAAGTTTTCAGACCTGAAACCTAAAGAAAATATAGAAGCTTATTCTTACCTTAAGGGTAAAAGGTTAACTGGTAGCTTTGGATGTTTTTGGGGTGTAAAAATCCCCGAAAAAATGACCGATGATCTTTTAGAGGATCTTCCTTACATAGAACTTTTCTATAAATACACTAAGGCGGGTTACTCTCTCCAGTCGGCCATACCTAAGACTGAAAAAAGTTACAGTAATCAAGATAAGGAAATTTTAAGTCGCATTGGCTCAGGTTCTTCACCTTTGCCTAAGATTAATAGTGTTTTTAATAATCATGGTTTCTTAAATTCCATAATTCAAACTGTAGCCGATATTCATAACGACCCTAATTTTAAGGGTTCAAGGGAGGGGCCCGTTTCACGGGAAGGTGACTTTGAACTTTTAAAATTAAAGGAGAGTTGAAAAGTTAGTCAATAAGTGATCTTATAGGCATGTCAGGTAGAGCGGTAACTCTTACCTGACACTAACATAAACAACTTTCGAGGAGTTATCCATGTCTAAGCAAGATACTAACAATGTTGATCTAA
>NZ_PNCV01000013.1:0-45591 GCF_005886925.1 Pseudoalteromonas sp. S3260 | reverse complement strand
GAGACCTCCGGCTACCCGATTGAAACTCCTAGAGCTAGAATTACAGCCCCAGTTAATTTCGAAAGGCGAAGCTTAGTCATAATGTTGATTTCCCATGTAGATGATTTAAGTTAGAAACTAAATTTAATTTTGTGTTTGCTGCGTTAAGGCCATTTTTGATTGCGTGTTAGCAGGATCAAATAATGTATTTAACAATCCAGCCAAGCGAATTCCCGCTTGTTGCAAGCGTGTTTTCACAATAGGGGTGTTGTTGTAGATATAGTCGTAACTAATCTGTTCTTCTGTTGATTCATATACTTTTAGGGCTAAGTTGTGCGACTCTTCAAGCCAGCTTGTTGGTGTACTTTGTAAATATTCACTAATTAGCTCGCTGTTGTTGGTATTTATAAACTGAGCGTACTCAGTAAAAGATAAGTTTTCGTTTTCAACTAGTTTGGTGTCCCATAAGCTATGTAGGTTGGTCTGTTGATTAAAAAAAGAAACCTTAACGCGATTGCCGCCTCTATCTTCTGCTCTTCCTGCATGAAATGGTTGATGGCTGTCACCCACTAAATGCACCAAAAAACGCAAGCTAAACTGTTTGGCCGCGAGGCTTGATTTATCATCTTTCAACACGCGGATAGAGTAGTGAATGCCTTCTAATATGTTTGTTACTGATTCTTTGTGTTTAGTGTGGTCGTGGTCAAAACTAAAGGTCGCGTTGTCATCAGCATTAATGTAATGCCAACGAGATGATTTTTTTTGCCAAAAGTCACCTGGTGCAGATCGCATTTCGTCAGGCCATGTTGAAATCTGAGCTAAAGATTCGCCATTGAGATAGGGGATAAGTGCAGTCTTAGTAGTTTCGCTTATGTGCGACTCTGCAATTTTACCCACTACACGATGCCCGTTTTGGCCCCAAGCATTACAATCTGTGCTTGCAAATATTGCACTAATTAAAAGTGTTAAAGAAAGCGAATATTTTACATTTTTGTACATTGAAGCATCCTAGTTAGTGTGACATTTATTTGGTAAACGCTAGTAAGGTCAATTGTCCTCATTTTTTTAGTTGATAGAAAGGACTCAATAAAATTCATACTTTCTTATTTAAAATTATTTATATTCAATGGGTTGTGTTTAATGAGTAAAATTACCTGTTGAAATAAGTAATTAAAATTGTTCAAATGAGTTATTACTCTAATTTAAACGGGTGTTTTTTGAATATTAAGAAGTTAATGTTGCATAAAACAGCGATTGTTACATTTATGTTTCTGGGCGTGTTGCTAAGTTGGTTTTCAGGTCAAGTTATTGTGGGCGAGGAAGATATAACGTTTCCAGTAATAATTGAGACATCAACGACATGTCAAACAACGGCAACAGCTAATAAGAGTCAACTTATAGTATTTACCCCCTCAAAATACGTTGCTCAATTACTTACTCAAAATCTCTGTGGTGACAAAGTAGTGGCAAAACAGTATGGCTCTGTCATTGGCTATTGGGGGTATAGAACCGTTGATAGCTTAGAGTTTGTAGGTAAAGGTATTGCAGATTTAATTTTAGCGAAAAATAATATTATGGATGCGTTTAAGGCTGAATCTACTTACAACTATCAGCCTGTGGTTGGCTTTTCTGATTACACTGCGTTTTTTATCTCTTCAAAAGAAAAACCAAAGATCAGCAAACAATATTTTTTAGATAAAAAAATCGGTCTGTTAGATTATCCAACGAGTCGCTCAGGGCACATTTTACCCAAACAAGCCTTTAAAGAGCTAGGCCTAAACATTGCTCATCTAAAAATAACCTATGCGAGTTCACACAATGAGTTGAGAGAATTATTGGCGAACGGGGAAGTAGACCTTATTGCCTCTTTTTGGAGAGAAAGTGACAGTCAGCGTTTTTCAAAAAATTATATTACGCCTATTAGTAGTAATGTGGCAGGCACCCGTTGGTACTTAAAAATGCAGCACAACAATACTGATTTACTCTGTGCTGTACAGTCTCACTTATTGAGTATGTCTAAAGAACAATCGTTTCAATATTATCAAGATGTTGAGCCATATTGGCAGTGCAATAGTTACCCCGTTACCTTTTTAGGGGAGTAGTAATGAATAGGTTAATATGGATAATATGCACAATTTTTTTATTCTTGGTTTTCTCGTCTGTTTTTTATGTTTCGACAATGCAAAAACAACAGCAAGTAAATAAATTACAAATAATACAAATAGAAAAACGAATCGCTTTAGACTTACCTTTGTTAGATTTATCAAATGAGCTGCTTAAACACTCAGGTAATAAAGCAGCTTTACTTAATTATATTCAAATCTTAAACACCTTTATTGATAGAACCGGTATTGAGGTTGTAGCTATAACGCCACAACATGAATTTGATGCTTCTTTAAAAACTTCCACAGAGTTTATTCGAGAGTTAAATAGTAATAATGGTGTGGTGTTTATTGTTTTGTCTTTGAGGCAGCCGTATTTTAAGCATGATGTGGTGGCTATTTATGGGATGCTTTTTATTCTTAGCATATTACTAACATACTTAATAAAATTAGCTTATATCAACAAAAATGATGATAAGCAGGTTATTCACGCAGAATCAAATACTACAGAGTCAAAACCATTAACCCTGATCATTGACTTAAAAAGTAAAACCTTATCGAGTAGCGTTTCTTTGGATCACCAAGTGGCTTTGGCAAACAAACCTCTATGTTTTTATTTAGCGCTTGTTGAATATTGCACTAACAATTCAGAGATCAAGCTTAATCATAACAAGAATGTACCCGAGGAATTGATAGAGCTTGCCAATAAGTATTTCTATCGTTTAGTTGAGCTTGGTCATACAGTAAGAAAGCGTCCAAACTTTAATAACAGTCTAGAGAAAACATTAAGTGAAATTCGTGCCGCACTGGATGACGTGTTAAATGATTGCCCTGAACAAAAGGGATTATACTACCCACCGAAAGCATTTGGAGAGGGCTCACGCTCACGAATGCACAGTTATGGGTTAGCAAATGTGGGTCAAGGAAATATAGAAATAATAGGAAAGTAATCGTGGTTTGCTACTTAACCATAACTCTGATTAAGAGAGCTTAAATTGGCCTGGATAGCACATAAATCTCAACGATGAGTGTCATTACTATATCAATGACACTCATCGTTGTTCAATACAGATTACTATTTAGGTGCAAACTCATGTGCATCAACAGGGCTGTGCTCTGCAAAAAATCGTTTTAATGCCTGAGCGTCCGTTTCATCGGTGCTTACGAATCCTTTCATGTGAGTAATTTTAGGGTAACTATCGCCACCAGAAGCATTATATTCATTAATACTCATGCGGTATGTTTTGTTTATATCAAGCGGCTTGCCGGCGATGAACACGTTAGTTACTTGATCCTCTCTAAGTTCAAAGGCTAGGTTGTGGTATTGCATGTAGGCTCCAGAGTCTGGTGGGAAACGCGTCACGACATTTAAATAGGTTAAAATATCATTGCCTTTGAAATCGATATAGGCGACACGGTTTTTAAAAGGCTGTACTTTGAGTATGTCTTTATAACTCACGTCACCCGCATTGATGCTATCGCGAACACCGCCACCACTGATAATGCCAAAATCGGCACCTACGGTATTCATTTGCGCTTGAATAATTACCCGAGCAAGGTTAGTTTGTTCAAAGCGTACTTTGTTACGATCACCCTCGAGTCTGTCATTCACAAAGCCAATTTTACCTTCAATTTGCTTTGCCCCTTTTTGTTGGTACGTCGCTAAAAAGGTTTGCAGTTCTGGATCTGGTTTAATGTAATTTGCAGCAAGAACGGATTTTACGCTCCCATCTTTTTGCTTTTTATCTACGTATAAATTAACCGGTAATAATTGATAACTAAGCAGTGATAATTGGCCGCTTTCTAATTTAAACTCCGCTTTTCCCACATACTTGCCCCATTCATGGGCTTGCATTATCCAAGTTCCATTTTGCTGATCAGGTTTACAGGCTAAACCTGGCTTAAAATTCTCATCTGTGACATTTTCTGCAGCCATACACACTGGCTCTTGGGAATGGCCACCAATGATCATATCAAGGGCGTTTCTATCTAAAGAACGAGCAAGCGTAACATCACCTGGGGCATTGATCCCATAATTGGCATCTACATAATGCCCCATGTGCGTTACCGCAATAGTAATATCGGGATTGTATTTTGCTTTTAATGTTTGGGTAAGTGAGGCGGTTATCTCAACCGGATCTTTAAAATCTAAGTGACCAATGTATTGCGGGTTACCAATTTTAGCGGTGTCTGTCGTTGTTAACCCAATTACGGCAATGGTTAAGCCGCCTTTGTTGAATATTTTATAACGTTCAAAAATAGTTTCGTTAGTTTGTTTATCAAAGATATTAGCCGATAAAAGAGGGAAGTTAGCCCATTGCTGTTGCTGTCTTAATACACTTAATGGATTATCAAACTCATGATTACCTAGTGCCATTGCGTCATAGCCAATTTTCGACATGCCTCTAAAATCAGGCTCAGCAAATTGCAGGTCTGATTCAGGGATACCAGTATTAATATCACCACCTGATAATAATAACACCTGATGCCCTTGTGCTTTTGCATCGGCTCTTAGCTGATCGATTAGGGTTTTACGCGCAGCCATACCATATTCGCCTTTTTCATTATGCCAAAAACGACCATGATTATCATTGGTATGAAGAACAGTTAAGTAGTGTACTGCAGGTTTATTGACAGAGTCACTGGCACAGCCATATAAACCAAGAAATAAAATGAGAAAAACAAGAGTACGCATAAAATACCTATCGATTAACAAAACTCAGTATAGTAGGCGGCTAGTTTAAACTAGTTCGAGTTTAAAAAAACGCACTTCTTCATGTTTTTTCAGCCAATGAGGCTTCACGTTGCTGCTCTACAACCCGTTTTCTGCGTGCGAGCTCATCATATGCGTATTGAGATTTTTGATGATTTACATCAATCATCCATTTCAAAAAGCTGACGGGAAGTTGGGTGTATGGTTCACCTTGGTGTAGCCCAAAGTCACAAATAGTCGTGTTGTTTGCCATTATATTTACTCCTATCACTGTGTAGGCTGATAATAACAAAAAAAGAGTGATTAATAAGGGGCTTTTTAAGTACCTTGCTAGGCTTAAAGTTAATTAAAAAAGAGTCACCTTGATGTATTGCAAGGCTCTCAGACAATTAACTCACCATAACGTGTTTAAAATTAAAATGTAAACAGTTGTAACTGCAGTGTAATTACTTTGATATGAATTGTAGCGTTAAGTGCTTACGTATCGATTTATAAAATGAATCACACTATTCTATGACGCCTAATGACAATAAAAAATAGGAATAATAATGAAGAAGCTTATCTTAGCGTCAATTTTAACTGTAGCGAGCTTTTCAAGCGCAGCAACCATAGTCGAAATGCAAACGAGCCAAGGAACGATAGAAATTAACTTGTTTGATCAACAAACACCTAAAACAGTAGCAAACTTCCTAAGTTATGTTAATGATGCAGCGTATAATCAAACAGTAATACACCGCTCTGTTGATAAGTTTGTCATTCAAGGAGGAGGTTTTACTTTTTCTGATGAAATGGATCCCATTACAACCAAGCCAGCGGTTATTAACGAACCTGTTTACTCAAATGTAAAAGGCACAATTGCCATGGCAAAGCAGGGCGGCAATGAAAACAGCGCCACTAGCCAATGGTTTTTTAATATGAGTGATAACAGCCAAAACTTAGATTTACAAAATGGTGGGTTTACCGTTTTCGGACAAATAACAGCACAAAGCCAAGAAACTTTAGATAAAATAGCGGCCTTAGTTCATTGTGCAAAGGTACCATTGGTTGGTATTACTAAAGAGCAATGTTCAGATGAAAATGTGGTTATTAGTAATCAAAACTTAGTATCAATACAAACGGTGGTTGTGCTTGATGACGATCCTAATTCAGCACAAAATTTAACACCTAAAGAGAATACATTAATTGATAACGTAGAAGTGACACCACCACAAAGTTCAGACTCTAGTGGCAGTATGGCATGGTTATTAGGCGCACTATTGCTTGTAGCACCTAGGTTAAAACGCACTAAATAAGCCGTAAAAATAACGGCGACTTATCATAGCCGCCGTTTTTTTAGTTGTAAAGTACGCTCACCAGTAGCATTACCCACATTACAAACACAGCTAAGCAGCCTAGCAAAAATACTCTAAAACGGGCTCTTAAATGATTACTACCAAGGTGAATGAGGCTATGAATAATGCGTGTCGCTACAAATATACACGCCAATACTGCAATAGGGACACTCGCCATATTAAGCTGTAAAGCAAGCAAACATCCCGCATAAAAAAGCACAGGTATTTCAAATTGATTACTAAAATTACGATCAGCGACTCTGACATGATCGCCCGCATTATCAAGGCGCATAGCAGCAAAGTCACTTAGCTGTATGTGTTTGTTTTTAGCCGCCGCAAAACGTCGTTTTCCCATTATTACCATCACAACTAATGAAAGTGTTACCTGAACAAACATGGCCATTATTATTATCTTTTCCATAACTTACCTTATTATTTATATTAACTATTCACAATGTGTTACACAATTAAGTGCTAATTAGTAGCATAGTATTAATAGATAATGGTAGTTTATAAGTGATTTAGTCTTTTTATAACACTAAGCCCATATTTAACAGCAATGGATATAACTAAAATGAAACACATCATCGGCTTAAGTGCAATTGCACTGGCAATATTAAGCGGTTGTTCGAATACCGCCACTCTTTCTCAATCATCACAAACATCACTTTTATCACCAACGCTTGTTGTAAGCCCTAACGATAATCGTGAATACAAAACACTAACACTTGCCAATGATATTGAAGTGATTTTAGTTTCTGATCCAAGCGCAGAAAAATCAGCTGCTTCATTGAGTGTCGGTGTCGGCCTGCTGCACGACCCAATGAGCCAACAAGGAATGGCGCATTATTTAGAACATATGTTGTTTTTAGGCACTGAGCGCTACCCTGACACTAAAGGGTACTCCGATTTTATGACTAAAAACGGCGGGGCGCATAATGCCTATACGTGGCTCGATATTACAAACTACATGTTTAAAATTAATAACGATGCGTTTGATGAAGGCTTAGACCGCTTTTCAGACTTTTTTAAAGCCCCTAAGCTTTACCCAGAATACACAGAAAAAGAAAAAAACGCAGTGAATGCTGAGTGGTCAATGCGTCGTGAAATGGACTTTTTTGGCCAATTTAAACTTGCACGTAAAATGATGGGTGAACACCCAGCTAATCGATTCTTAATTGGTAACCTTGAAACGTTAGGCGATAAAGCTGATAGTTCATTACACAAAGAAACTGTTGATTTTTATAATAAATATTATTCATCAAATATTATGAAAGTGGCGTTAATTTCTAATTTACCGCTTGAAGAAATGCAGAAAAAAGCAGAAAAATACTTCGCTGATATTAAAAATAAAAATATTGAAAAGCCAAAAGTATCAGCCAAGCTAGATTTTGATAATGCCGGTGGTAAACGTGTTTTTTACTCGCCAAACGAAGACGTTAAACAATTACAACTCGATTTCACAATTACTAATAATCAAACTGAATTTGCAGTAAAACCTAATCGTTTTGTTGCCTATTTACTTAGCAATGAAATGCTAGGTAGCCCAGCACAAATATTACGTGATAAAGGCTGGGTATCGCAGTTATCCGCGTCTGCTTCACCAAATCAATATGGTAACTATGGCTCTTTAAATGTGAACATAGAGCTGACTGATGAAGGCATGAAAAACCGCGAATCAATTGTCGCGACAATCATGCAATATATTGACTTGATTAAGCGTGAGGGCGTTAATAGTAAGTACTTTAATGAAATTCGCACTTCTTTAAATAATCAGTTTAAATTTTTAGAAAAGGGCGATGAGTTTAGCTACGTCAGTGCGCTGACTCAAAGCATGCAAGATTATCCGTTAAATCATGCGATAAACGCACCGTACTACTATGCTAAGTTTGACGCTGATGCGGTGAACAATGTACTTAAGCAACTTAATGCCAATACACTGCGCATTTGGTATATTTCTCAACAGGAAGATACAGATTCTGAGCTGCATTTTTACGATGGCAAATATAAAATTAACGATATTAGCGACGCAGAAATTGCCAGCTGGGAAAAACCAAGTGAATTTAATTTAGCCTTACCAAGTGTTAACAATTTACTGCCAGAGAGTTTTGCAATTAAAACGCAGGCTTTTAAAGAGCAAAAACACCCTGAGCTTAGCTATGATAAAAACGGTGTAAAAATCTGGCGCCAAGCAAGCCAGCAGTTTGCAGAGCAGCCTAAAGGTTTAGTTGAGGTGTATATAAACACACAAACAGGGTTGCGTGATATTAACTCAACCGTCCTTTATTCTGTGTGGGCAGATTTATATAACACCCAATTAAGTCAGCTACGAACCGAAGCGGCTATTGCCGGTATGAATGTTAATTTAAGCTCAAGCAATGGCTTAGTTTTATCATTAAGTGGTTTTACCGATAAACAAGATACTTTACTTAAACAAGCGTTAGCTGGATTTGACGATGAAATTTCAGCGCAAGCATTTAATCAAGCGATTGACCGTTATCAACGTGATTTACTCAATCAGCAAAAACAGTTCCCGTATGCACAAGCGTTTAGTGAATATTCAAAACTGACTAGAACCGGTAGTTTTGATACTGACGCGCTTATTAAGGCAGCTCAATCACTGACACTCGCTGATTTACAAGCATTAAAACAAAGCACCTTAGCGAATAATAACTTACGTGTATTTAGCTTTGGTAACTATGATCAAAAAGATATTGATGCCATTGCTGCTGAATTAACGGCTATCTTACCAAATAATCATACAAAATCTGAGTTTGCTCGCAGTAAAGCGTGGTTACCGCAACAAGGTGAAGCGCGCGTATTACACAAAGATATTGATGTAGCCGATGTAGCCGTTGTCGATATGACCATTCACCCAACGCCAGGTTACAAACAAAAAGCGCAGGCGGCGGTTTTACAAGGACACTTTAGAACAATCGCGTTTGACAAAATGCGTACCGAAGAACAACTAGCTTATGCGGTAGGGGCGTTAGCGCGTCCTATTGAGGATTACTCTGGTATTGGTTTGTTTATTCAAACACCGGTTAAAGGGCCAAAAGAAATTCAAGTACGCTTTGATAAGTTCAAAAAAGAGTACGCTTCTGAGCTTAATGCTATGAGTGAAGAAACATTTGCACAGCTTAAAAATGCAACTTTGGTTTCGTTAAAAGAACAGCCAAAGAATTTAAGCGACGAAATGAGTCCATTGATTAACGATTGGTACCGTGAGAACTTTGATTTTGATTCAAAACAAAAGTTAATTGCAGAAGTAGAAAAAGTCACCCTTGCTGATATTAAAGACTACTACCAGCAAACCATGTTAAATCCACAAGCAGCACGCTTAAATGTGCAATTACGTGGCAGTAAGTTTAGTGATAGCGAGTTTGCTGATTTGCCAAACCAAACTAAAGTGACAAGTTTAGATGCTTACTACAGCGATATAAAATTGCAAAAGTAAGTTGAAATTACTCAAAAACCAAACAAAACCCAGCCATTGTTGACTGGGTTTTGTTTTAACGGCGTTAATTATGGTTTTAGTAAAATGGCTACCATTGCCATGTTAGGCCATAAGTAAAAAGCCAATGATGGCAAAGCCTGCAGCAATTAAGGTATAAGGTAATTGCGTTATAGCATGAGTGATCAAATTACAGCCAGAGCCTTGTGCTGCTAGTACGGTTGAATCAGAGTAAAAACAGGCTTGGCTACCAAATGAAGACGCTGAAAGCAATGCGCCAATCACCAATGGAATATTTGCATCAACCGCCGTCGCAAGGGGCATGACAATAGGAATTGAAACCGCAAAAATCCCCCAACTTGAACCCGTCGCAAACGCTAATATCGACATCGCAATAAATACCACCGCAGGTAAATAGCCAGCGGTCATATACGGGCTTAAGCTGCCAATCACAAATTGTGGCAAGCCAATTAAGTCGCATACATCTTTAAAAATAAAGGCGGCAATCACGGTTCCAATTGCGGGGATCATACTTTTAAAGCCATCAAGCATGCGCTCAATCATTTCGCTGAAGCTCATTAATTTTTGTAACGCATAAAATGGCAAAGTGACAGCCATTGTCGCTAATAGACCTTTGTACACATCTATTTCAAAATATACGGTAAATGCAACTAATAAAATAATCGGCAACAAAAAGTTATATAACTTACCTTTAGGATCCGCATCTTCAAAGTGTTCTTCCGCTGCTTTTACTGCATATTCATCGGCGGTTTGTACTTGAGTATAAATCGCAGGTTCTAAAATAGGAGCGTGACTTAGCGCCTGTTGCTCGGCTTTTTTCATTGGGCCAAAAGTAGGGATCACGCCGGCAATAACCAGCACCACAGTCAACACCGCAAACCAGGCATAAAACATGTACGGAATGGCTTGAATATAAACGGCAATGCCTTTGCCTTCTTCTGCGATGCCGTTATCCACTAACAGGCCACCAAAAAATACAGCCCACGTTGACAAAGGGACGAGTACACAAATAGGCGCTGCCGTTGAATCAACAACGTAAGCGAGCATTTCACGACTCACTTTAAATTTGTCGGTGATCCGCTTCATGGTTTCACCCACGGTAAGCGCGTTTAAATAATCGTCAATAAATATCACGACACCCAAACAAAAGGTCATAAATAAGGAGGATCGTTTACCTCGGGTGTACTTTAAAGCCAAACTACCAAACGCAGAAGCCCCTCCAGTACGCACTAATAAGGCAATAAGCGCACCAAAGCCGCCACACACAAGTATTAACCAACCAATGGTTTCATCTGTCATTACTTTGAGTGATGTGCTGGCAAAATTTGAGAGAACTTTGCTAGGGTCAGCTAAAATAAAGCCAACTAATGCACCAATCAGCAACGATAAAATAGGGCGGCGTAAAACAACAGCCAATACAACCACTACCGCAGGCGGCAGTAGAGTTAACGCAGAAGGTTCAAGCATTTATAAGATCACAAAATTAAAAGCAGATTTAAAAAGTAAACTGCTTATACAAAAACAAAGAAGATGATAAGTTCGTTGTTAAATCATCTTCCAAGTCACTGCTTTTGCACGCGTGAAGGGCACTTAAAAAATTATGTTAAATTAATAGTTTTAGTGAAACGCGTTGGCTTTGGCGCCAGCCGGCGCAAGGAATGCATGCCGCTATTGTTGTGCCTTTAAAAACATCGGCGCAAAAATAATCTTCTTTTTTATTTCAGTCAATAAAAAAATATCGGGTCGTGAAAAATATTATCAGGAGTTATTTTGAATATTGCTTTTACAACAGAGCGCTTACACATACGCTTTTCACAAATAGCAGATGCGGCGGAGTTACTTAAGTTGGTTAATCAGGCTAATTTCACTAAATACATTGGTGATAAAGGTATTTATACCTTAGACGACGCTAAAAAATACATCAAAGACAGTTTTATATCTGCCAATAAGCAGCATGGCTTTGGGCCTTATATAATCGCATTACATGATGAAACACTAGTTGGTATTGTTGGGTTTTATCAGCGAGCTGTTCTGCAATATTTCGACTTAGGGTATGCGCTAAAAGACGGTTTTGAAAAAAAGGGCTATATTTTTGAAGCGGCAAATACCTTGCTAAACCATAGACAAAACTTGGGGATTAAACAGGTTACGGCGATCGCCCGCTGTGATAACCGCGCATCAAAAAATGTATTACAAAAGCTCGGTTTTAAAACCCAAGGTCAAGTTATAATAGAAAGCACTAACATTGCGGTAGATGTATATTTACTTGATACAGAGCGAAATTAAATTCGCGCTTTTTCAACTTCTTTTGCCGCAAGGATGTTGATTTGTTGCCACATTTTTTCAAGAGTAGCCACCAATGAATCATAGCCATCAGCATCGATTGGCATAACAGATGAGAAATTATGGATGCTTAGTAAACGCCTACCCGATTCTGGGTGAGTGTAGTATAAACGCCATAGACCTGAAATATCTGCATTACCTTGCAGATCACCGTTAAAGTGGTGTAGTTCGTATTCTAATTCGTAAAATGTTTGTTGCTGTTGGTCGGTAATAACGGGTAAGCCTTTAATAACCATCCAGTTTGTCATGGTATTAAATAATGTTTGCTGCGCGCTGGCACTGAGCATAATATCTGGCGACTCACCCCATAGATGATAATTAGCAGCATGGATTTGATTACTATCTACTTTCATAGCAATACCCCGATTATTCAATGCGCCTCTTAGGGTAACTGTTTGCACGCGCAGTTGTGCCTGTGTATCTTGCACATTTCGCGAAGAGTCATTAATGGGCTGCTCAAATTGGTAATACTGAATTGTTGTTTGAATAGCAGAGCTGCAACCACTGATAAAGATCACACCCGTTAAAAGTAAAAATAGTGCTTTCATTATTGCTTCCTCGGTTGTGGATCGTTAGGTAGTGATTTGTCAAAAATGAGCATATTAGGTTGCTCGTTCAAGCCACGAGTAAGAGGCTGAAACTCTTCTGTTAAACGCTTAATTTGTAGCAGTGTTTGCTCAAGTTGGTAGTGCATTTGAGAGCCTGCTTGATAGCTTGCCATGGTTTTGTCAAACTGGCGCATGGTTATTTCAAATTGTTCCATACTTTTGGTTATTTTTTCGAGATTACGATTAAAGTCGCCAGGTAAATTTTGTGTATCGGGCTTATTTAATAATGTGCGCATCTCACTGGCCAGAGCTTGATACTCGCTGAACGTAGTTTGCATTTTGGCTAAACTGTCTTCAATTTTTAAGTTATTCACTTTATTAAGTACATCCGATACTTGATCGGCAAGTACCGTTATACCGCTCGATACACTAGGAAACACATCGTATTGAGCAAGTTTTTTAAGCTCGCTTTTTGGGGTGTCGGTATAAAAGTCAAAATCGACGTAAACTGCACCGGTTAGCAAATTACCCGGTTTAAGTGACGCTCTCATGCCATTTTTAATCCACTCGTTAACGCTTGTTTTCCAATACTCTTTTGCTACCGAGGTGATATGGTATAAACGACCATATTCTACTTTTATCAATACTGGAACTGCGGTATTTTTGGCGCGAAAATGAGCCGGTTTCCCATCTATAATTACATTGGTGGGCGCTTCAACCACTGTGCCGACGCGTGTACCTCTATACTCAACTGGCGCACCAACACGGAGTCCTCTAATCGATTGTTCGAATTCAATAAGGTAATAATCAAAATCATAAAAACGCTCTTCTAAAGCTTGCTTATAACTTTGACTCAAAGAAAAGCTATGACCATCTTGTGCTAAATCGCCAGGGGCTTGCTGATCAGGTAAGCCAACAGAAATACCGCCTTTTAATAATTTGCTTAGTGAACCGGTGTTAATATTTATGCCATCAGCAGAGAGATCTATTTCAATACCTGAGTTAACCCAAAAAATAGAGTTTAAGGTGATCAGGTTCTCATAGGGGGCTTTAATAAAAATACCGTATTGCATTGCTTGGTTTTTCCAATCAAAGGTGGCGGTTTCTATTTGGCCTATTTTGTAGTTTTTAAAAAATATGCCAGTACTCACATCAAGTACTTCAGCATTGTAACTGAGTAACTTAAAGCGCCCACCTTGAACATCTTTACCAATTAATGCGGGCTCTTCTTGCAGGGTAAAGCGTTTTTTAAGTTGGCTACTTTCTCCCGGTGAAAACTCTAAATAAACCCCTGAAAGTAGGGTGCTCATACCACTGATCCCAGTTTCATCAATGCGTGGTTTTACTACCCAAATACTGGCATCTTCGGTGAGTAAATTATCATAGTTTTTATCTATTTGTGCTCGGGCTATTACACTGTCTTGGCTATCAGAAAGGCGGACGTGATCAATTTGACCTATTTTGACACTTCGCACTTTAATTTCTGTTTTACCAGCAATAATCCCCTCGGCTTGGGGCATAGTGATGTAGATTGTTTGCCCTTTATTTAATTGATACTGATAAAGCATCCAAACACCAACAAATAAGGCAACCACAGGAATGATCCAAATTGCAGAAATACTTGGTTTTTGTGCTACGTTAGCTGTTTTAATCATGCTTTATTCTCTGCGTTATTATTTTTGGTGAGTCCCACAGTAGGCGAGGGTCAAATGCGTGTGCCGCCATCATTTGGCATAATACCATAACGGTAAAAAAGACGATGCCCAAACCGGGTGTAACCGACATTAAGTTTCCTAGCTGCACTAGTGCAACTAATATAGCCACAACAAACACATCAATCATAGACCATTTACCTATAAATTCAGTAAGTTGATACACTTTTGTGTAACCTTTTGTATGCAGGTTGGCAGGTTTTGTAACCATAAAGCACAAAAAGCTCAAAATAAGTGCTTTGGCTAACGGTACCACCACACTGGCAAAAAATATAATAATAGCAATAGGGTATGAGCCGCTATTCCATAACGTAATAACACCCGAAATAAGGGTTGCAGGTGTTTCATCCCCTAGGCTAATAGTGTACATAATAGGGAGCAAATTCGCAGGAATATAACAAATCAGAGAAGTAACTAACCATGCAGCCGCTTTTTGTACGCTGTAGGGGTTTCTTAAATACGTTTTACTGTGGCAACGAGGACAGATTGATTCAACGCTCAGTTGATGGCAAACATGGCAGGCTTTTATATTCTCATCAATAGCCCGCTCAGTGTTTGAAGTATTTTGAAGTGTAGTGACAGGGCTTACTTGTGACCACAGCCTAGCACGATTTAAACGCGTTAATGCACTAATATAAAAAATAACAAATCCCACATAGGCAAAAAAGCTGATACCAAAGCTAACCTCAGCCAATGACATTATTTTTACCATGCTAACTAAAACACCAATCAAAAATATTTCTGACATGATCCAAGGCTCCAGCGTTAAAGTGAATTTTAATAGCTTTCTTGCAACTGCTTGCGGCAGTGCTTTGAGTGCGCCTAAATGCAAAGGGATCAAAATAATCAGCAAACTCATAGGTAAAATAATAATGCTGATATCGATAAATAAGCCAAGTAGGTCACTATCATAGTTAAATAAAATCCGTGCTGCGTCGGGCAGGGTAATAGTTTGGGTAATGCCATTACTACTAAAAGAGATAAACGGATAAAACATACTGCTGAGCAACATTAATAATGCGCTTAAACTCAGTGCGACTATTTCAGTGTCATGGTTTATGTTAATACCGCGGATCTTATGGCTACAGCGTGGGCACAATGCCACTTGTTTGGCATTAATCTCGGGAATATCAATGATAAGATCACAGCTTGGGCAGGCAGTTTGCAAAATGTTAGCTTGTAATTAATTCAATAATTTAAATATTGCTATAAATAAGAGTTAAATACAAACGCTGCGGCTAAATTACTAAAGAAAAGTAACCCCAATAACTGAAAATAAAAACGGATTAGGTGAAAGAGTGAAAATTGTATTTTTATTGGCCTTAGTGTGTTTATGTGGCGATAGTTTTGCATTTGTTTATGGTATTAAGCAGCACCAAGTCATTATTGCGGCTAACCCGACTGTTGCGCCTTATGTAATAAGTGAAAATGATTCAGGTATTCAGCTCGAGATTGTAAAGACAGCACTTAATAATCAAGACATAAATTAGGTTGATGTACATTACATGTCAAATCAGCGTGCAGATGCTTTATTGAACCAAGGCCATGTTGATATTGCATTGAATTACTCGGGTATTTTAATTGCTGGCATATATCGAAGCCAATCGGTTGTTAGTTATGAGAATGTGGTAGTGAGTCTTAAAAAGAGTAACTTCACTATTAATGCTATTTACGATCTGGCGACTAAAAGTGTTTTAGCATTTCAAAATGCGCCTGCTTATTTACCTAAAGAATTTGGTCAAAACTTAGAGAACTTGAGAGGCTATGAAGAAGTATTCAATCAACAAGCGCAGATACACCATTTAATGGCAGGGTGGGTTGATACGATTATTCTCGATAGACTTATATTTCTTCACTATTTAAAGGAATATCAAAAAGCCAATGCCACTAAAGATTTTGTTATTCATGCTATTTTTCCATCTGTGGCAAGGCCTGCGTATTTTAACAATGATTTGCTGAGACTGCAGTTTGATAAAGGCTTGGCCAACATAATTCAAAGTGGTGAATATCGCATCATCATGCTTAACTTAGATAAGCAATATACTTAGCGCGACTTCACTGCTCTTTAATTAATCAAATAAGGCAACAGTTTGACGGGTGAGTGCAATAAGCTCCCCCGATTGTGACCAAATACAGCCATCTTCTAAGCCGTAGCCATCTTTTGAATGATGAGTGATTGCTTCAAAACCCAACCATTCACCTGGCACTAAATTAGGCGCTTGTACAAACTCTAAATACCACGACATGCTACTAGCCGGTGCTGGTTGCTTAAACATTTGTAGTAATGTTGGCGGCCATGCGTCAGTAAGAGCAATAACATGAGCTTCTGTAATTTCTTCAGGCTTGTGTTTAAATCGCATCCAACCACCAAGGTGAGAGGTTTGCGCACTACTAAACGGCATGGCGCCTTGCTGTGGGCATAAATCAACATGCTGAAAAAACTCTGGCATTTTCCCAGGGACAAAGCCTAAACAATGGCCTTCGTTTACAGGGTGTAAGGTTAACGACTTTGATACCGGCACATTAATTGATGAGTTACGATTTTTTGCAAAACAAGCCTGCACGATGACACACACCGCATCATCTTGAATAGCCTTGGCGAGCACTTGGGTACTGCTTTTACCTTCACGTAATATTTCTACCGATAATGAAAACGGTTTTTCAGCCAATAATGGCCCTACAAAGTTTGTACTTAAAGAAAGCAATCTTCTTGATGAATCAACTTTATTGCGCATTGCTTGATAAAGTAACGCAGCAGAGAGGCCACCAAAAGCAGTACGACCTTGGCACCAGTTAGCAGGAAACTGCATGGTATTGGTTAACGGGTCAGTTTCCTGACTCGCTTGGGCAGCTTGTTTTAATAATTGTTCAAAGTGCACAAATAATGTCCTTTTGCTGTTATTTGCTAAATTTATATCACACCCAAACTCATCAGACTAGACAAAAAATAAGCTCCCAAATTACAAAAAATCAGCAATCCCTACTCTTTTTAGGGTTATTTAGTAAATAAATTAAAAAAAATGCGTTTTTTTTCATTTTTACAGTTGAATTAACTTTGTGGCATCCCTATTAACTAGTCATCGAATGTATTAACGAATTTAGAAGTTGGAGAAGATTCATGGGTAGAATTATTGGAATCGATTTAGGTACTACTAACTCTTGTGTTGCAGTACTTGATGGTGATAAAGCACGTGTTATTGAAAATGCGGAAGGCGATCGCACAACCCCGTCTATTATTGCTTATACGCAAGACGGTGAAACGTTAGTAGGTCAACCTGCAAAACGTCAAGCGGTAACTAACCCAACAAACACGTTATTTGCAATCAAACGTTTAATTGGTCGTCGCTTTGAAGACGAAGAAGTACAACGCGATATCGGTATTATGCCGTTCAAAATCATCAAAGCTGATAACGGCGATGCATGGGTAGAAGCAGGCGGTGAAAAACGCGCTGCACCACAAATTTCTGCTGAAGTATTGAAAAAAATGAAAAAAACGGCTGAAGACTTCTTAGGTGAAGAAGTAACTGAAGCGGTAATCACAGTACCGGCATACTTTAACGATTCACAACGTCAAGCTACAAAAGATGCGGGCCGTATTGCGGGTCTTGAAGTAAAACGTATTATCAACGAGCCAACAGCTGCAGCCCTTGCATACGGTATGGATAAAAACCGTGGCGAAAACGTAGTAGCGGTATACGACTTAGGTGGTGGTACTTTCGATTTATCAATCATTGAAATTGATGAAGTTGAAGGTGAGCACACATTTGAAGTACTTGCGACAAATGGTGACACTCACTTAGGTGGTGAAGATTTCGATAACCGTGTAATCAACTACTTAGTAGCTGAATTTAAGAAAGACCAAGGTATCGATTTACAAAATGATCCGCTTGCTATGCAACGTGTTAAAGAAGCGGCAGAGAAAGCGAAAATTGAGCTTTCATCAGCACAATCTACAGAAGTTAACCTTCCGTACGTAACTGCCGATGCATCAGGTCCTAAGCACATGAACGTTAAACTAACGCGTGCTAAACTTGAGTCATTAGTTGAAGACTTAGTAACTAAGTCAATTGAACCACTTAAACGTGCATTAGCGGATGCTGATTTATCTGTAAATGATATTAACGATATCATTTTAGTAGGTGGTCAAACACGTATGCCACTTGTTCAAAAAACAGTTGCTGAGTTCTTTGGTAAAGAGCCACGTAAAGATGTTAACCCGGATGAAGCGGTAGCTGTGGGTGCGGCAATTCAAGGTGGTGTACTTGCAGGTGACGTGAAAGACGTACTATTACTAGACGTGTCTCCATTATCGCTAGGTATTGAGACAATGGGCTCTGTAATGACAGCGCTAATTGAGAAAAACACCACGATTCCTACTAAGAAATCGCAAATATTCTCAACAGCAGAAGACAACCAATCTGCAGTAACCATTCATGTGTTACAAGGTGAGCGTAAGCGTGCTAGCGACAACAAATCTCTGGGTCAATTTAACCTAGAAGGTATCCGCCCGGCACAACGTGGTACACCACAAATCGAAGTAACATTCGATGTTGATGCCGATGGTATCTTACATGTATCTGCAAAAGATAAAGATACAGGTAAAGAGCAAAAAATCACTATTCAAGCATCTTCTGGTTTAAGCGATGAAGAAGTTGAAAAGATGGTTCGTGATGCAGAAGCGCATGCTGAAGACGATAAAAAGTTTGAAGAGTTAGTAGCTGCACGTAACCAAGCTGACGCACTTGTTCACGGTACACGTAAGCAAATTGAAGAAGCGGGTGATGCTCTGCCAAGCGAAGACAAAGACGCGATTGAAGCGGCTGTTGTTGACCTAGAAGCAGCGATTAAGAGTGACGACAAAGCTGAGATTGAAGCGAAAACGCAAGCGCTTGTTGAAAAGTCTCAAAAGCTAATGGAAATCGCTCAAGCTAAAGCACAACAAGCTGGTGGTGACGCTGGTGAACAACAACAGTCAGCTAAACAAGATGACGATGTTGTTGATGCAGAGTTCGAAGAAGTTAAAGACGACAAGTAATTGTTGCTAACGCTTCTCGCTAATTTAAAACACATGACCAAATCAAGTGTTTGAGTTAGGATGAACACATGAGGCGCGTAGGCTAAAGCTTAACGCGCCTTTTGCATGTAAAGAGAAGCGAATAAAACGCTTTAAAAATTCAATGATAAATCGATATGATTTATCGGTTTGTCCAGCAGCTAACGCTGTAAATAGAAAAGAGTAGTGTGATAGATATGTCAAAACGCGATTATTACGAAGTCCTCGGCGTAAGCAAAGATGCGAGTGAGCGAGACATAAAAAAAGCGTATAAACGCTTAGCGATGAAATATCACCCCGATCGTACCGCCGGTGATAAAGACCTTGAAACTAAATTCAAGGAAGTTAAAGAAGCTTACGAAATACTGACTGATGCGCAAAAGCGTCAAATGTATGACCAATACGGCCATGCAGCCTTCGAACAAGGTGGTGGCGGTGGTCACGGTGGCTTTGGCGGCGGCCAAGGTGATTTTGGTGATATTTTTGGTGACGTATTTGGTGATATTTTTGGTGGCGGCGGTGGTCGACGTCAATCACGTCAGCAACGTGGCTCAGATTTACGTTACAACATGGACTTAAGTTTAGAAGAAGCAGTTCGTGGTAAAGACGTTGAGATTAAAGTACCTACTTGGGTTAGTTGTGAACCATGTGATGGCAGTGGTGCTAAAGCGGGTTCAAAGCCAAAGACATGTACAACCTGTAATGGTGCAGGCCAAGTACAAATGCGCCAAGGTTTTTTTGCCGTGCAGCAAACCTGTCCGACATGTCATGGACAAGGTCAGATCATTTCAGATCCTTGTAATAAATGTCATGGGCAAGGCCGTGTAGAAAAAACTAAAACGCTATCGGTTAAAATCCCGGCAGGCGTAGATACTGGCGATCGTATTCGCTTATCAGGTGAAGGCGAAGCAGGCATGCATGGTGCACCAGCAGGTGACTTGTATGTGCAAGTATCTGTTCGTGAACACAAAATATTTGTTCGTGAAGCCAACAATTTATATTGTGAAGTACCAATAAGCTTTACCACCGCAGGCCTTGGCGGTGAAATTGAAGTACCAACGCTTGATGGCCGTGCAAAGCTTAAAATACCGTCAGAAACACAAACGGGCAAAATGTTCCGTATGCGTGGCAAAGGTGTTAAGTCAGTACGCAGTGGCGCTCAAGGCGATTTAATTTGTAAGGTTGTGATTGAAACGCCAGTTAATTTAAACGAGCGTCAACGTGCCTTACTTAAAGAATTAGATGAAAGTATGGGCAAAGACAGCTCAAAAAACCGCCCTAGAGAGCAAGGCTTTTTTGATGGGGTTAAAAAGTTTTTTGATGACTTAACTAAGTAATGAGCAGGATCAATAGACCTTAGTAAAAACGGCGCTTTTTTAGCGCCGTTTTTTTATGTTTAATGTGCTAAATTATTAGGGAAATTTATTTTTGGACTTTATCAGATGACCCCCGCTATAGAGCAGCTAAAAAAAAGCGATATTAAGTTTGACATACTTAGTTACGAGCACGATATAAACAATACTAATTACGGCCTCGAAGCGGTTGAAAAGCTTAATCTTAACAGCGCCCAAGTATTTAAAACCCTAGTGCTAGAAACCTCAGAGCAACAGCTTATTGTAGCGGTGACTCCCGTCACTCAGCAGGTTAATTTAAAACAGCTTGCGAAGCTTTGTGCAGTAAAAAAAGTGATGATGGCAGACCCACAAAAAGTGCAGGCGAGTACCGGTTATATTTTGGGAGGAGTTAGCCCCGTTGGCCAAAAAAAGCGGCTAAAAACATACATACACTCCAGTGCGTTAGATTTTGAAATGATATATGTTAGTGCCGGAAAACGCGGGTTAGAAGTAACACTAAGTGCAAAAAGCTTAGCACATATAACCCAAGCTTCGTTTGGAATTTTTTAAATTTTTGTTTAGCTAAAATAAGGGGATACAAGTATCCATCTGATTACTTGCGGCAATAGGTATTGTTAACTAATGTTGTTACTACACATAACACGTTTTTGTTAATACCTTTTGGATTGACGTGTCGCCTTTACTTTGTTTTAATGAAAATTTGCTCGCAGCTATTTTGGTAAAACATACGCATGAAAATACTTGTTGTTGATGATATGCCGTTAATGCGTCATGTATTAATTAATATGTTAAGGAGGTTGGATTATATCGATATTGTTGAAGCCACAGATGGGCTTCAAGCATTAAACATACTGCAAAATCAAATGTTTGATTTGGTTATAACAGATCTTCATATGCCTAAAATGGATGGCATTACTTTACTTGATAATATTAGAAAAGATGCCGAGCTGAAAAACCTTCCTGTACTTATGGTGACCTGTGAAGATAGTTCTTCGACTGTCAAAAAAGCGATTAATGCTAAAGTGTCAGGCTTTATCGTAAAGCCTTTTAATATGAATGTGTTATCAGCTAAATTAACCCGTTTATCGATAAAAGCCTAAAGCGAATCGTTTATAAAGTAGAGTTATCTACCGACTGTTTAAAAAATATATTAGCGCAACAGCCATTCATTATTTTCTACCGCTGATGTGATAGCATTATGCTATTAACTAATCGTAAAGTAATTATTGAGGAAGTATGGCTAAGCCCAATAAAAAAGGGCCTACAAAAACGGTCGATATATTTTGTTCTGCGTGTAAGGCACCGTTATTCAAATACCGTAAAGGTGGCAAAGGTGCTTTAGTAAAATGTTTTATAGAAAGAATAACCCAAGATCACACCCATACTGAATGCGTATGCCCAGGCTGTGAACGACCTTTTGCCCGCCCTACAATTATAAGAGGAACCCCTGCCTATAAAATGATTGGTGGTAAAGTTACTTTTAAATAAACCTTTCGTTTATAGCCTAAAGTAGTGCGGGGCGGACATAAGCCCTTGTTTGCTTTTATTTCACTGGTAAGCTTCGCTGGTTTTGCTGTTTCAATGATTGAAAAAAACCCTCCCCATGGATTGGGCCAGTCAGTTGGGTTTTAAAATGGAAAAGGATAGACGTGTGATCGCACTTTTATTTGATATTGTTGGTATGAGTGGTACTTTTTTAGTGGTTGGTTCATTTTTTTTGCTGCAACTAAATAAAGTTTCACCTAAAAGTTTAACGTATAACTTAATGAATTTAAGTGGCGCTATTTTGTTACTTATTAGCCTTTGTTATAACTTTAACTTAGCAAGCTTTGTGATTGAAATATTTTGGATTGCAGCCTCATTAATTGGCTTATACAAATATTTTAAAGACAAACCTGTCGTTGCAAAAGCGTAAATTAAGCTAAAACAGCACACCTTAAAAGGTGATTAAACCGTGGAATGTAATATTTCACGGTTTTTTAGTTTCAGTATAATTGTTAACAAAAAGTTTCTTCTGCAAAGGGGGATAACTCGTTACAATATTGGCTATTACTTATTATTGGCATCATAGTTGTCATAGGCGTTTATGTTCTCCATCCCCAAAAAAATTATTTTTGCCTGTATATTGTTAGTACTATTATTGGTGATCACCTTTTCGTTTGGTCGTGCTTATGATTTAGGGCAAGCCAAAATTCAAGCTGATCAACAAGTCATCCAATTAAATAATTATATCGATAACGAACTCGCTCGATTTGCGGCTATCCCTCAGCTGCTAATTGAAAATAACGTATTGATTCGTTTTACTAATAATGAATCACAACACTTTAATGCAATTAACAATTACCTTGCTGATATTCAACAAGCCAGTGGTGCCTCAGATGTATACATACTAGATACTCATGGCGATGTTATTGCCAGTAGTAACTGGCAAACCGACTATACATTTTTAGGTAGTAACTTTGCATTTAGACCTTATTTTAAACAAGCGTTTGCCGGTGAAAAGGTCGCATACTTTGCACTTGGTCAGCGCTCAAAAGAGCGCGGAATTTATTTTTCCCAAGCTATTTACCTAGATGGAAAAGCCATTGGCGTGGTGGCGCTTAAAACTAATGTCGCTAAATTTGAAAACGATCGTTCGCTTTTAAATACCTCAAAAGGAAGCCACTTTTATTTGCAACTTGCCGATAATATTATTGCCATGTCAGATGAACCCGCATGGCGTTTAAATAGTTTTACAGAGCTTGATATTACCGCGCGTCGTGATATTAAACAGCGCCGTGCTTACTTAGATCATCAACCGCTACAAATTAAGCAACAGCGCTACAAAAGCCAAGGCATTGAGCAATTTAAAATTGCTGAAGATGAATACGTTGCCGCCTCAAGACCCTTAACTCATCTGAATGCAACCATGACAGTGCTTGTTGATATTTCAAACATTAACGCCTTACAGGTGCCTAGATTACTATGGCTAGTGTTATTTTATTGGGTGTTTATTTTTGTTGGATATAGCTTATTGGCACGCTTTGCCGGGTATAAAAAATTACTGTATTCGCGTCACAGTTTAGAGCTCGAAGTACTAGAGCGTACTCAAGCACTCGAAAAAGCCCAAACCGCATTAGTACAGTCGGCAAAATTAGCCACTATTGGGCAATTGAGTGCGGGCATTAATCACGAAATTAACCAACCGCTCAGCGCAATGAACACCTATTTAGCCAGTGCTAAAATTTTCCTAAAAAAGGGAAGGCTTAACGCATTAAGTGAAAACTTAATCATTATTGAGAATTTGGTAGAGCGGGTGCATAAAATAGTGGCGCAGCTTAAACACTTTAGTAAACCGGCGACCATGCAACTTCGGCCTCATCCATTGTCGGCGTTATTAAACAATGCGTTGATGATCACCCATCCGCAACTTAAACAAGACGATGTTAACGTAAGTGCACCGCAGTTTTCGCAAGAGATCACGGTGTGGGTCGATGCGTTAAAGTTTGAACAAGTATTGGTTAATGTGATCACCAATGCATCACAGGCAATGAAAGGTGAGCCAGTTAGAGAGCTCAGTTTTGATGTTGAATGCTTTGAAGAGCGCGTTAAGCTTTCTATATTAGATAGTGGCCCTGGTATTGAGTATCATGTGCTGGGGTCTATTTTTGAACCTTTTTATAGTACCAAATCAAGTAACGGGTTAGGGCTGGGCTTATCGATTTCAAAGCAAATTATTGAATCATTTAATGGTTACTTAACTGCACATAATCGCCCTGAAGGCGGTGCGCAATTTATTATTAGTTTATCAAGCATAGAGGCCACTAAAAATGATTGAAGCCGTTGTTTGCAAACAGATTATTGTTATTGATGATGAAGCGATGATCCGCGATTCATTGAATCAGCTATTAACGCTCGAGGGGTATGAGGTACAGTGTTTTAGTGATGCAAGTGTTGCCTTAAGTCGCTTAAATCGCAGTTTTTGTGGCATTGTACTTAGTGACATAAACATGCCCACTATGGATGGTTTAACCTTTATTGAGCAGGTAAAAGCATTCGATAGCGAACTACCAGTGATATTTTTAACCGGTTATGCTGATGTTTCTGTTGCGGTAAAAGCGATGCAACTAGGCGCGTATGATTTATTTGAAAAACCACTGAACGAAAATTTATTAGATTGTATTGCCAGAGCCTCAGATAAACGTGCTTTAGTAATGGAAAACAGAGCGCTGAAGCGCGCGGTTGAGAAAACGTCGGCGCCCGGTGTGCGTATTTTAGGTGATACGCTTAAAATGCAGCACATGATGAACCTACTCAACACGGTGATTGATACACCAGCTGATGTGCTGATTGAAGGTGAAACTGGCACAGGTAAAGAATTGGTTGCTCGCTATTTACACGATCATAGTAACCGTTCAAGCTGTCAGTTTGTGGCTATTAACTGTGGCGCAGTCCCAGAGCAATTAATAGAAAGCGAACTGTTTGGGGCTATTAGCGGAGCCTTTACTGGCGCAACACACGATCGCAAAGGTAAATTTGAGTTTGCTCAAGGCGGCACCGTTTTTTTAGATGAAATTGAAAGCACTCCTTTATCACTTCAAGTTAAATTACTACGGGTGCTTGAAGAGCGAAAAGTAACCCCCGTTGGTGCTAATAAAGCGATAGAGCTTGATATTCGTATTGTCGCAGCCACCAAAGTCGATTTACTTTCGCTGGTAGAAAAAGGTGAGTTTAGAGCCGATTTATATTACCGATTGAGTTTAGTAAAAGTCAGTATTCCTGCATTGAGAGACAGAAAGGCAGATATTCCACTGTTATTTAAGCATTTTAGTTCTATTGCTGCGACCCGCTTTCATAAACCGTTAGGGGCGCTCAATATAGAACTACAACAACGTTTACTAGCGCACGATTGGCCTGGCAATGTGCGGGAATTGAGAAATCAAGCCGAGCGCGCGGTATTGCTAGGCCCCGATCTGGCATTTGCACAAAGTGATTCAAGCAACAGCACGCTATCATTAGATTTGAGCCTAGCCGAAAAGGTCAGCTTTTATGAGCACTCCTTAATTGAAGAGGCGCTAGAGCTTAACCATGGCAGCATTAAAGACACCATGACAACCTTACAAATAGCGCGTAAAACCCTCTACGATAAAATGAGTAAATATAACCTTAATCGAGATATGTTCACCGATTAATGGGTGGAAATGGTGATATTGAGTGTTTTTTATGTGTGGAAACCCGCACATTTCAATGTTTATTTTTAAACCTTTATTTTTTAACTTACTGAAAGTATTTATTATTTTTTAGTTGGTCATGTTCTTGCTTTGTAGGTGCAGACAACAAGTAGCATCACATAATTAGGACACATAATGAAAAACAATATATTCCAAGGTTCAGTACTTGCTGCGTTATGCAGTGCTGCCACGTTACCTGCAACCACTTTTGCTGCAGACTACACAGTGTATGGTAAAGCCGAAGTACAAATTGCTAACACCGATACAGGCATAATGCGTTACGCTGACGAAGGCACGCAAATAGATGCCCCTTTTTCGCGTATTGGCATTAAAGGTGACCATAAATTAAATGAGTATTTTACCGCGGTATTTAAATACGAAGTTCAAGTAAAAGGTTTTGAACACGACGACACCAATGAGCCTTTTGCAGCACGCAATACTTACTTGGGCCTAAAAGGCGCATTTGGTGAAGTGGTGGTTGGGCGAAACGACACGCGCTTTAAATATTCAGAAGGTAAGCTTGATAATTTTAACGAAACCCAAGCTGATATTGCTCAAGTAATTGCAGGGCAAGACCGCTTAGGCGATACCATCACCTATACCTCTAAGTATTGGCATAACGCGCAGTTTTCATTTACCTATGCACCAAAAGATGACAACAAAGATAACGAAGCAGGATTTGCTGCTACGCTAATTTACGGCGACCGTAATTTAAATAAAACACCTTACTCTATTTCAATCAGCCATGTTGATTCGCTTAATAACATAAAAGCAAGCCGTATTGCGGGTGTGTATAAGTTTGAAAAATTACAATTAGGGGCATTGTACCAGCATTCAGAATCGATTGACGGCGCTAAGTCTGGCAACGGTTATGTACTAAGCGCAAGCTATAAGTTAGACAAATGGGTACCTAAAGTACAATTTGCAAAAGATGATTCAAAACTACGTCAAACATCAGACGCTACCCAGTGGACCACGGGTGTAGATTATGTATTTGACAAGCAAACCACAGCTTACCTTTTATACACTGACCTCGACCTAGAAGAAAATGCTGATAGCAGTGTTGCACTTGGTCTTAAATATAAATTTTAAGGGCTAAACAAATGACAAAACGTATTTTAGAAAATAACGCGAATAAAAAGCCATTTATGCAATGGCTGTTATTGTTACTTGGTCCATGTGTCATGCTACTTACTTGCTTAGTTGAGCCGCCAGTAGGGATGTCGGCGGCAGCGTTTAAAACCGCAGGCTTAGCATTTTGGATGGCCTCGTGGTGGGTGAGTGAGGTAGTGCCTATTCCTGCTACTGCGTTACTCCCTTTAGTGATTTCGCCAATTGTTGATATAGCAGCGATAAAAAGTGTTGCAGCGCCTTATGCGCATCCGCTGATCTTTTTATTTTTAGGTGGCTTTTTAATCTCAATAGCGATGGAGCGTTGGGGGTTACACAAGCGTATTGCATTAAAAACAATGCGTTATGCAGGTAAAAAACCAAGCTTACAAATTTTAGCGATGATGTTAGTGACTGCATTTTTATCAATGTGGATGTCTAATACCGCTACCGCAGTAATGATGCTTCCTATCGCTTTATCTATTACCCATTTAGTTAAAAGCTCAGATCCTAGTAATGAAGGTTTTGGTAAAGCCCTTTTACTGTCGATTGCTTATGGCGCAAGTATTGGTGGTATTGCTACATTAATTGGTACTCCACCAAATGCATTAATGGCTGCGTACCTATCAGACAGTTATCAGATTGAAATTGGCTTTGCCGAGTGGATGATTGTTGGTGTGCCATTAGCGCTCGGTATGTTGCTGATCAGCTGGATTTGGTTAACTAAATTCACTTATAAAGTCGATGCGAATGTACAAGCGAACAAGCGTATTGATACCAAAGCGGTATTCTCTTCACAATTAAAAGACTTAGGTCTAATGCAGCGTGCTGAAAAGGGCGTGTTGTTTGTATTTGTGCTTGCCGCTATTTGTTGGATATTTAGACCTTTATTAGGTGATGTTACCGGGCTTAAAATTTCAGATACCGGTATTGCTATTGCTGCAGCATTACTACTGTTTGTACTACCGGCAAATAAAGGCAGCGATGCGCGTATTTTAGATTGGGAAAGTGCCGCTAAAGTGCCGTGGGGTGTGTTGCTTTTATTTGGTGGCGGATTAACACTTGCCTCGCAAATAAAGTCATCAGGATTAGCTGATTACATTGCTAATATGATTGAAGGGGCGAGTACTATTCCATTAGTAATGAGCATTCTTGTTGTGGTTGCGCTGATTACGTTCCTAACTGAAATAACCAGTAATACGGCAACTGCAGCAGGCTTTTTACCACTGCTAGGCCCCGTTGCTGAGTCAGTAACAGGCAGCCCGTTAGTGTGGGTTATTCCAGCTGCGATTGCGTGTAGTTGTGCGTTTATGATGCCAGTAGCCACACCACCCAATGCGATTGTGTTTGGCTCGGGTGAAATTAAAATGAAAGACATGATCCGTGCTGGCTTTGTGTTAAATATTGTCGCTATTGTTTTAATTACCTTAGTAACAATGACCATAGCAGCTCAGGTTTTTGGTTTTTAATAACCCACTTTAATCAACTAACAAAACAGATAACCGATGCACACAAAAGCAGTGCATCGGTATGCGTTCCAACCAACCTTATGAGTGTTTTTGCAACGCTTTTCATTATGTTGCAAAATCACTCTTTATTGCTCGTGTAACAGATCAAGGTTATAGTCTTGAAAACGTTATAAATCGAGTAGCCTATTTTGACCACTGATACATTATCTACAGGGACTTTGCGTTCACAATTTAATGAACTAAAGCACTCTTTTGAAGACACCCCTTACTTACCCATTGAGCAACGCCTTGCTTTACTTAAGCAAGTACGCGCTAACATTGTAACGTTAGAGCAAGACTTAATTGCTGCAGTATCTAAAGATTTTGGTTACCGAACGGCCTTTGATACCTTAGTAGGTGATATTTTGCCCACCATGCAGGGGCTTGCGCATATTATTAAAAAGCTACCTCGCTGGTCTAAGCCTAGTCATCGCAGCGCGGGGTTAAGCTTATGGCCCTCAAAAGTAAGTGTCACCTATCAGCCTATTGGTGTGGTGGGTGTGATTGCACCATGGAACTATCCTATTCAACTAGCATTGGTACCTGTTATTACTGCGATTGCAGCGGGTAACAGGGTGATGTTAAAGCTCAGTGAATTTACGCCTAACACCAATGCCGTTATTGAAAAAATATTTGCAGGTGAATTAAGGCAACACTGCACCATTATTCAAGGTGGTAGCGACGTGGCAAGTGAGTTTTCATCATTGCCGTTTGCGCATTTACTGTTTACAGGCTCGACGGCTGTTGGCAAGTTAGTTATGGCCGCGGCCAGTAAAAATTTAACACCAGTCACTTTAGAACTAGGCGGAAAATCGCCAGTCATTGTGTTAGAAAAAGCCGATGTAAATAAAGCCGCGCGTGCTCTATTATTTGGCAAAATGGCCAATGCAGGGCAAATATGTGTGGCTCCTGACTACGTATTTGTTCCTAAAGCACTAGAACATCAGTTTATTAAAGCTTTGTGCACACTTTATAAAAAGCACTTTAAGCAAGGTGTTGAAGGGAAAAACCTGACCTCGATTATAAGCCCTGCACATTATCAACGTTTGTTAGGTTATTTAGAGCAAGCACAAGAGCAAGGCGCTAAAATTACTAAACCGCTTGAACAAAACCAGCAAGATGGCGAAAAGCATCGTATGGGTCTGCATATTGTTACACACGTAACAGATGAGATGACATTAATGCAAGAAGAGCTATTTGGTCCCATTTTACCCATTATGAGTTACGACAAATTAGAGGACGTGCTTAATTATATTCGATTACGCGACCACCCATTAGCCCTTTACATTTTAGGTCAAGATAAACAGGCGCAACAGTACATTATTAAGCAAACACTTAGCGGAACAGTTGCGGTAAACGACACATTAATACAAGTAGCTGCCGATGATGTGCCGTTTGGTGGCGTGGGGCATTCGGGGATGGGGCATTATCACGGCAAAGAAGGTTTTCTCACCTTTAGCCATGCAAAAAATACCTTAGTCTCTGGCTCGGTTAACCCGCGCATTGGTTTATTACTTAAACAAAATAAATTACTGATCAAAGTGCTAAAGTGGCTTTATGTAAAATAGCCTGTAGTACTTAAAATAAAAAAGCTGAATGAATCACTTCATTCAGCTTTTTTAATAGCTAACTTAAAACAGGCGTCCTTCGCCAGCATACGTTCCCGCTAAAATTTTGGTATAAATTGCATCGGCTTTTTCTTTGGCCTCAGCTACCTCTTTAGGAAGCATAGTACGTTCATCAAGTTTACGGCTGTGACTGGCTTGCATGTTGCCGTTATACTCGGCAATGGTATTCCACACATACGACATTTCAAGATTTTTTGGCATTCCTAAGCCTTCAAAATACATCAGTGCTAAATTAAACTGCGCCAATGTGTAATTATTAGCAGCGGCTTTTTCATACCATGTTCTGGCGGCTTTATAATCTTGGCTAACACCATCGCCATTTGCGTACATTACACCTAAGTTATACTGTGCTGCGGGAAGGTTCTTATTTGCTGCTTTTTCAAATAAGGTTATGGCCATTTGTTTGTCTAATTTAACGCCATTGCCTTCGTCATATAAAACCGCAAGTGCAAACATTGAATCTACATGGTTCTTTTTAACGGCTTGTTGGTACAGCTCAGCTGCTTTGTAATAATCACGGGTAACGCCATGGCCACCTTCGTATAGCTTACCTAATTCGTAAATACCCGGTGCATAGCCTTTGTCAGCTAAATAATTAAACTCTTTAAGTGCTTCTTCAAATTCACCCGCATTAGCAGCTCTGATCCCTTCTTCTAGTCCAGCTTGGGCAAGAGGGGTAGCGAGCATAATACCGGCCAGTAGCAGTGCTTTAAAATTAGACTGTGACATAAGCATGTCTCCAAATTAGTTGTCGTTCTATGTAAGCGCCATAAAAGTAAAACTTACCTAGTGAATCTATTAGGGATAGGTAAAAAATTATGAGCTAAATTAATAACGCCAACGTTTATAACCTAGGTATACAAACGTATTAAAAAGTAGCTTTAACTATAGCTCAAAAATTCTAAACTTAAGCATATAGTCATGATATAAATTGCATTAGCTTGCGATTCTATAGAAAAATGAAAAAAATAAAAGCGAGCAATAGCTTACATAATTACTTATGATGATTTTTGGCAACCAAAGCATCATAAAACGGGGTCTGTTAATGTTAAATAATTTAAAAAATATAAAACTAAGCAAAATTATTTTTATAACCAGTTTATTGTTTATTGCCAGTTGTTCTACCTCCTTTGCTTATAACAACCTTGGTTGGCTGTCTTCGTTTTGGATAGACGATTATGTCGACTTAAACAAAAGCCAATCAACGCAGTTAAAAGTGATTATTAATAACACCCGAGATTGGCATCGAGAGGTTGAGTTACCAAAATATAAAGCCGATTTACTCGACTTAAGGCAGTTGCTCGATAAACAAGCCGATACAGCGCAGTTAATGGCAAAAATAACGCAGGTAAAGCAGCATTGGCGCAATTTACTTTTGTACGCGAGTGATCCCTTAATCGAGCTGGCAAAAACGTTAACTCCATCACAACGCAGTGAAATGATAGAAAACATTCGCGATCAAATTAATGACGAAATAAAAAAGCACGCTTCATTAACCAAAGAGGAGCATCAGCAGTCTCGTTTAGACAGGCAACTAGACTATTACGAACAATGGCTTGGTAAGCTCACCTCAGAGCAGCGAACGCTAGTGTCACAAGCCAACAGTGAATATATCAGCACCAGCAATTTATGGTATGACTATAAACTAACTCGGTTAGGTGCACTTGAGGCACTGTTTAATCAGCAAACCCTTGATGATGCCCAATTTGCGCAGCAGTTACGCACTATCATTACAGAACGAGAGCTGTTTATGAGTGCTGAACTCATTGAGAGAAATGAGGAAAATTTAAGGGCATACGCACAGTTGCTGGTTAAATTAAATCAAACCTTAAGCCCTAAACAAATTGCACATGTTGATGAGGAGTTTGCTGACTTGGTTGGCACAGTTAATGAATTGCTTACAGAATAGCTGCATTTAACCAGTCCTTTTTACTTATTTTAAAGGCGGTTGTTAAGCGTAAAGTTGTGATTATTGCATTTCAGGGTTAATTTAAACCAGTAGCTTTGATTTAAGTTTTTTATGGATATAGCCGCTCTCAACAGTACAAAAATATTACGTAAGCATGTCTTAAAATGGATGTGTTTATTTTTAGGTTTGCTGTCATTTATTTTTGCTGTGTTTAACCTATCAAAAAATCATTTTTATATTGTAGGTGGCTTAGAAGTGTAATTTCCGTACTTTGTTTTTATGTTTTTATACCATTGGTTAAAAACAAGCAACGAAATTGGTATGCCATAACGGTTTGTATGACTGTAACGCTCGTTATATTATGTGGAACCTTTTTGGCACCACTTAAAAATGGTTTGTTTTTGTGGGCGTTTTCTTTACCCATTTTGTATTATCTACTTCTTGGTCGAAAATACGGTATTGTGTTATCGGCCACACTTTTGGTTATGCAATCATCAGTATTGCTTTATAAATTACCAAGCCCTTCTTTTTCCTCTTTTAACCAAGCGCTCAACTTACTGTTTATTTATATTATTATATGGGTCATTTCTCATGTTTTTGAAGAAAATAGGGCCGAATTTTCTAAGCGACTTAAAAACTTGGCTTTACTTGATCCTCTTACGGGCGCAGGAAACCGTTTATCTATGAGTCATTATTTTGAAGTGGAGATAAAAGACAAGTCACAGTTATACTTGTTTTTAATTGATCTTGACCACTTTAAACAAATAAATGATGAATACGGCCATGATGTAGGAGATAAAGTACTGGTTGAGTTGGCAACTCTATTTAGGATTACTTTTGCAAAAGGGTATGTGTTTAGGGTGGAGGGTGAAGAATTTTTTTAATGAGCAATTTTGATAGTGCACAACCCGCGCTGGCAATGGCTGAAAATCTTAGACAAGCTGTTGCAAATAAATATATTAAAGCCAATGGTATAACCATAAATTTAACAGCCCGTGTTGGCGTAGTTAAGTACCAACAACTAAATTTGGCTGAATTAATAGCGCAAACAGGTAAGCAGCTTTATAAGGCAAAAGATGCGGGGCGCAATGCGGTTTTTTCTGATATTAACCTCTGTGCAGATGCGGCTTAATACATTTGATCAAAATTAGGAATACTGTTCTCCCAAATCGGTCTTTCTTTGCCAATGTATTCACGCACGGCATCAAAAAACAATCGTGTTCTTACCGGTAAATCTCGGTGTGGGTATACAGCATACATTGCATTATGTTCCATTAATTTTACATCCGTAAGTAAGGGCACCAGTTGCCCATCAATCACTTCTTTATCTAAAATAAATGCCGGCGCTAAAAAGTAGGTGGTGCCAGAGAGAGTTTTCATCAGTAACACTTCTGCATCGTTTGCTCTAAACACACTTTTTATTTTTTGCGCGCAGTGCTCGCCAGTGTGGTTATAGTAATTTATGCCCTCTACCCGCAGTGAGTTGCTGGCATAACTGGCCGCTGGCAATTGTGCCAAATCAGTGATTGTTGTAGGCATACCGTATGTTTCTATAAACGCTGGCGCGGCTAATAGTAACAAACGATTACGGGCAATTTTACGAGCAATTAATGATGAGTCTTTGGGTTCACCCACTCTAAACGCTAAATCAAATCCTTCAGATACAATATCAACCAATCGGTCATCTAAACGCAGTTCTACTTCCACTTGCGGAAAGCGTTTTTGGAAATCGTTGATCACTGGCTGTAAATAACGCCGACAAATTAAAGTAGATGCGGTTACTTTTAATACGCCGCGTGGCTCTTGGTGGTAGTTTTCTGCCATGCGCACCGTTTCGCCAAGCAGACTTCGTAGCTCACCTGCTTTTTTTATCATTTCAGCGCCCGCTGCTGTAAGAGAGAATGAGCGGGTTGTTCTGTTCAATAGCCTTACTCCAAGTTCATCCTCTAACCGACTAATTTGCTTAGAGATCACTGAGCGGTCAATATTTCGTATTTCGGCTGCTTTTGCAAATGAGCCTTGCTCTACCACTTCAAGCAGCATTAATAGTCGACTGGTTGTATCCATTATTTCATCACTTAGTGAGTATTGATGCCATTTTGGCACTAATGAATTTAAAAATCTATTGTTTTTGTCATCAAGTATGTTCCGTATTATGCAATGCTAAATTAAAAGGAGCGTCGTTATGAACAAACACTTAATTGCTACAGCACTATCTGTTGCATTAATCACACTGGCCGGTTGTGCCGATGAAAGTACAGCGCAATCAGCCCCCGCACAGCAACAACAAGCTATTGATGTAGCCGAAGTCTTGGTTAAGCCAGTTCAAAGTTGGCATACCTATACAACACGCTTAGAGTCACCGCAGAAAGTGGCATTAATGCCGCGTGTATCCGGCATTATTGAGCAAATTGAATTTAAAGAAGGGGATAGCGTTAAACAAGGCGATGTATTATTTCGTTTAGACGATCGCTCATTCGCTGCAACCGTTGACAGTTTAAGCGCTCAGGTAAAAAGTGCTCAAGCAGCACTTGAACAAGCAAAAAGCGAAGCATCGCGTGCGGTACGCTTAACTGAGCGAAAAGCCATTTCGACTGAGCAAGCACAAGCGCGTACATCGACTCTGCGTCAGCGTGAAGCACAACTTGCTGCACTGCAAGCGCAGCTTAAAGCTGCAAAGCTCGGTTTAGAGTTTACGTCAGTGGTTTCTCCTATTGATGGCGTGATTTCTCGCGCAAATATTACCAAAGGTAACAACGTACTTGCAGGGCAAAGCGTGCTTACTTCAATTGTTTCTAATGACAAAATGTACGCTTACTTTGATGTAGATGAACGTACTTGGAATAGCGCATTTGACGAAGTAACAGCTGCAAGCAAACAGCCTGTTGTAATGCAAAAAGTAGGGCAAGACGATTTTAACTATAGCGGCCATATTAACTTTATAGATAATCAAATTAACGCATCTACAGGCACTTTACGCGTTCGTGCGGTATTTGATGATCGCAGTAACGAGCTGCGTTCGGGCTCATTTGCACGCATTAAGTTAGCTGCTAATGCAGTGCGTGAAACTGTCATTATTCCAGACAGAGCCATAGGCACAGATTTAAAAAATCGCTTTGTGTTAACGGTAGGCGAAAACAATGTGCTGCAGTATAAGCTTGTAACAGTAGGTGAGCGCTATGGATCGTTACGAGCCATCACATCAGGACTTGAGCAAGGCGATATTATTGCTGTAAACGGCCCTGCTCGTGTAGGACCCGGTATGCCGATATCACCAAATAAAGTGGCAATTAATACCCAAGGCGTGGCATTTACGCTAAGTGCTAACCCTGCCGATTTAGTTACTAAGCAATAAGGTTATTAGATGAAATTTTCACACTTTTTTATACAGCGACCGATTTTTGCGGCCATGCTGTCGTTGATTATTTTAATTGCAGGTAGCATTTCATTATTTCAGCTGCCGGTCAGTGAATACCCAGAAGTCGTACCACCAACAGTGGTTGTGACTGCAAGTTACCCGGGTGCAAACCCAACCGTTATCGCGCAAACAGTGGCAACACCGCTGGAGCAAGAAATTAACGGTACTGAAAACATGTTGTATATGTTTTCGCAAGGTACAAGCGATGGACGCATGACACTAACGGTAACTTTTGCTTTAGGTACCGATTTAGATCGTGCTCAAGTACAAGTACAAAACCGTGTAAACAGTGCATTGCCACGTTTGCCAGAAGAAGTACAACGTTTAGGTGTTGTAGCCGAAAAATCATCACCCAATTTAACCATGGTGGTGCACTTATATTCGCCTGAAAAAACGCACGACACAGCTTACTTATCTAATTATGCTGATTTAAACATTAAAGATGAAATTGCACGCTTACCAGGCGTAGGTGATATTCGTTTATTTGGTGGTGGCAAATACTCAATGCGCGTATGGCTAAACCCAGATGCTCTTGCTGCACGGGAATTAACAGCAACAGATGTAGTTGCTGCCCTTCGCTCGCAAAACCAACAAGTTGCAGCGGGTAGCTTAGGTGCGCAGCCAATTTCAAACGATAGCCAATTTCAAATACTCTTAAACGTTAAAGGACGTTTAAACAGTATTGAAGAATTTGAAAACGTTATTATTAAAGTAGGCGACGAAGGTCAGTTAACGCGTTTATCTGATATAGCCCGTGTTGATTTAGGCCAAGACACTTACGCACTGCGTGCAGAGCTTGATAATCAACCGGCACTTGCAATGCCAATATTCCAACGCCCGGGTTCTAATGCAATTGAGCTCTCTGATCAAGTACGCGAAACCATGGCGCGTTTAGCGAAAGACTTTCCTACCGGTGTTGAATACGACATAGTGTACGACCCTACAGTATTTGTACGCGGCTCTATCGATGCGGTAATTACTACCTTGCTAGAAGCAATCGCATTGGTTGTTATTGTGGTGATTGTATTTTTACAAACATGGCGTGCATCTATAATTCCATTGATTGCGGTGCCTGTTTCACTCATTGGTACTTTTGCAGTGATGCAGTTGCTGGGAGTGTCTATTAATACCTTGTCGCTGTTTGGTTTAGTATTGGCCATAGGTATTGTGGTAGATGATGCCATAGTAGTGGTAGAAAACGTTGAGCGTAATATTGAAAAAGGTCTGTCGCCACTTGAAGCAACCCGCGTTGCCATGAGTGAAGTAACCGGCCCTATTATTGCAATTGCCTTGGTACTTAGTGCGGTATTTATTCCTACAGCGTTTATTACCGGGTTGTCTGGGCAGTTTTATAAGCAATTTGCCTTAACCATTACTATTTCTACTATTATTTCAGCTTTTAACTCGCTGACTTTATCCCCAGCACTCGCTGCATTATTATTAAAACCCCATGACGCAAAGCCAGACGCTTTTACGCGGTTGTTAAATAAACTATTTGGCCGTTGGTTATTTGCACCCTTTAATCGCGTGTTTAATCGTGGTGCTAAAGGCTACGAAAAACTGGTACAAAAGCTGATCCGCATGAGCGTGGTGGTCATGGTTGCTTACGTTGCTTTAGTGGGCGGTACTATTAAGTTATTTGACTCTGTACCCGGTGGTTTTATTCCACAGCAAGATAAACAGTATTTAGTGGCAATTGCACAACTTCCTGATGCTGCGAGCCTAGATCGTACCGAAGCGGTTATTAAACAAATGCAACAAATAGCGCTAGAAGTGCCCGGCGTTGCACATACGGTTGCCTTTCCGGGGTTATCGGTTAATGGTTTTACCAACAGCCCTAACAGCGGCATTGTAGAAATACCACTTGAAAGCTTTGACAAACGTACCGATCCAAGCCAATCAGCGATGGCGATAGCGGCGCAGTTGAATAAACGTTTTGCCGCCATTGATGAGGCATTTGTAGCGGTATTTCCACCGCCGCCAATTCAAGGTTTGGGCACTACAGGTGGTTTTAAACTGCAAATAGAAGACAGAGCTAATAAAGGGTTTGAAGCACTATTTAATAGCCTGCAAGCCGTTATTGGTAAAGCGCAACAAGACCCTGCATTAATGGGTCTGTACTCAAGTTTCCGTATCCAAGTTCCACAAATGGATATTGATATTGACCGCGAACAAGCGCTTATTCAAGGTATTCCACTTGATGAAGTATTTAATGCACTGCAAATTTACTTAGGCTCTGTGTACGTAAATGACTTTAATATGTTTGGTCGTACGTACCAAGTAAATGCACAGGCTGATGCTGACTACCGCTTAGACCCTGATCAAATACTTAATTTAAAAGTACGTAATCGCTCAGGTAATATGGTGCCATTAGGCTCTGTATTAACAGTAACACCAACAATTGGTCCTGACCGTGTTATGCATTACAACGGATACCCAAGTGCAGAACTAAATGGTAGCCCAGCGCCAGGTTATAGTTCTGATCAAGCACAAGTTGCTATTGAAAAAGTACTCGCAGACACACTACCAACAGGTATTGAATATGAGTGGACTGAAGTAACGTACCAACAAGTACTTGCCGGTAACACCATGGTTTATGTATTCCCGTTAGTTGTATTACTTGTATTTATGGTACTTGCAGCGCAGTACGAGAGCTTACGTTTACCACTGGCAATTATATTAATTGTACCAATGACTATTTTCTCAGCCTTGTTAGGTGTGTGGTTTGTCGGCTCTGACAACAACATATTCACCCAAATAGCGTTAATAGTACTGGTCGCGTTGGCTTCTAAAAATGCAATATTGATGGTTGAGTTTGCAAAAGACAGACACGACTCAGGCTTATCGCACTTAGAGGCAATACTTGAGGCATGTCGTATGCGCTTGCGCCCAATATTAATGACGTCAATTGCATTTACAGCAGGTGTTGTACCGTTAGTACTTGCCACCGGTGCGGGCGCCGAAATGCGACACGCAATGGGTAACGCAGTATTCTCAGGCATGATTGGAGTAACTGTGTTTGGACTATTATTTACACCGGTGTTTTATATGCTGGTGGTAAAAAAGCCGCGCGTTAAGGAGTCTTCGCATGACTAAATTTAACTTAAGCGCCCTTAAATTATCGCCATGGTTGAGTTCTGCATTAGCGGTTGCTGTGTTATCAGGTTGTGCGAGTAAAATTGACACAGCTGCTCAGCAACAACAGGTTGATGAGTTTGTTGCCAAGGCAATATCTGCAGAGCAGTTTATGGGTGAAGATGAGCAAAACTGGTGGCATAAGCTGGGCTCAGCGCAGCTAAACCAACTGCTGAGCAACGCACTTGCTAATAATTACGACTTACAAACAAGTCAGCTGGTATTAAAAAGCGCTTTGGCGCGTATTGGCGAGCAACAAGCGCAATACTTACCGCAAGGCGGTGTTGAGGTTGGTGCAAAGCGAAGCGGGCTAGGCAATACCAATAGCCGACAATCAAGTGCGAATGTAGCACTTGATTGGCAGCTCGACTTATTTGGTCGAATTACTGCGTTAGTCGATGCCGCGAATTCTCAAGCAATGAGCCAAGCTGAGCAAGTTAGGTTATTGCAAATTGAAGTGGTGTCGGCTGTGGTTAAAGGCTTTGTGAGTTATCAAGGTAATCTGCAAAAGCAGCAAATTATTGAAATGCAAATAGAAGCGCTTGAACAAAGCATTCAAGTGCTGCAGGCCCAAGTTGATGAAGGTGTGGCCAATGAGCTCGACTTAAACCGCACTATGGCGCAACTTAGGCAGCAGCAAGCCTTGGTGCCGGCAATTAAATATGCGAAGTACCGTGACTTATCTACTTTGGCCGTATTAAGCGCGCAAACTACGCAATCACTGATCATTAATGATGAACGTACTATATTAACTAAGGCATTTGCGGTGTCATTGGCAAAGCCTAATGATGCAATAGCACTAAGACCTGATATAAGTCGTGCTTTATTTGATTTTAGCCAGGCAAATAGCCTGAGTGTAGCAGCCAGTAAAGCTTTATTGCCGGATATTAGCTTAAGCGGCTTTGCAGGCGTGTTAAGTTTAGGGAGCAACGGTTTTAGTGATACCCAGCAGCAATGGCAAGTAGCGCCGCAATTGCAGTGGTCATTATTAAGTTACCCTGCGCTTTTAGCACAACGCGATGCGCAGCAGTTTTTAAGCCAAGCAGCGTATACTGACTACCAGCAAGTGGTATTAAAAGCGATTAACGAGAGTGAACTTTCTCTGCAATTATTGGCCAATCAAGCACAGCAATCGCGCTTTGCTGATGAGCGTTATCAATTTGCTAATAATGCATTTTTACAAGCACAAGCAATGTACGAAGAAGGGCAAATTCCTTACTTAGAGTTGTTAGATGCGCGTCAGGATGTTTTAATAGCGCAAGAAAATGCCGTTGATTCAACTATTTCATCGCTACTTGCCAAAGTAAATGCCTACCAGTCATTTAATGGGCGATGGAGTTACGCGTTAAGTAATACTAACAAGTAGAGTTTTTGATGCCTAATACTGCAGATACAAACCCAAATACTATTCCTACATTAATGCGCTCTATTGTGTTAAATGAGCCCAATGAGGATATTAACTTATCGGATACTCTGTTACCTGTGCCTCAGTGCACAGGGAATGAGTTATTAGTAAAAGTAGAGTACGTTGGTTTAAACCCGGTGGATGCACAATTTGCCAAGTCTGGCTTTTGTACGTGGCAATACCCGCATGTTTTAGGTTTGGATGCAGTGGGGACAGTGGTTAAAGCGGGCAAAGGTATTTTTCCGGGGGTAGGGGAGCGTGTTATGTGGCACGCCAGCGTAGGTGAGCAAGGGGTACTGAGCGAATACGCAAAAGTGCCTAATTATGCGGTGTCTATCCTTCCTCAGCAATTAGCCAGTGACAAAGCTGCAACTTTACCCTGCGCCGGAATGGCGGCATTGATCAGCTTAGATAAACTATCAGTAACTGAGGGCGATACGCTCTTTGTTGAAGGTGGCGCTGGCGCTGTAGGGCAATTTGCTATTCAGTTTGTCAAGCAGCGCGGTGCAGATGTATTTACCACCGCCTCTAAGCGCAATCATAAGTTAGTTAAGCAACTCGGCGCCGATGTGGTCTTTGATTACAACGATAAAGCCTTATGTGACAAAATTCGTCGAGAGTTAGGTCCACAAGGGTTTGACGCTATTATTGATATTATGGGGGGGGAATCGACCATTCAAAATATCGAACTAATGCGTTTTTGTGGTCGTATTGCTTGTTTAAATCCACTTCCTAACTTTGAACAGCAGCTAATGTATCGGCGTGCGCCTAATATTAGTATTGTCTCCTTAGGAGGTGCGTGGCTAGCTAACAGCTTATGTGCGCAGCAGCGGATGAGTTTTATGGGCAATTTGTTGCTTGAAAAGGTAGCAAATGGCGAGATAATTCCTCCAGAAGTATTAGCTGTTGATTTTAACGCAAAGGCTGTTTCGGCTGCATTAAACAATCAGTTAGCAGGTGGTTTTACAGGTAAACAAGTGGTTAAAATAAGCTAATTTCACCCAAATTCTTGTATTAAAAAACGCAGCCTAATTTTAGGCTGCGTTTTTTTGTTTCTACTTTATTACCAAATCCGTATTTGCGGCGCCAACAACCAGAATTATTAAATTTTTAACAAAAAAAATAACAATTCAGCGTACAGGTGCAAGCCTTTTTATTTCAACAGTTTACGTTCAGGTAAAGAAAATAAATTGCAAAAACTGTTAATTAATTGAATAGAGTAATTGATCTAAAGCGATTTTTATGACGTAATGTAGGTATTATTTATCTGGTCGGATGAGTTCGTTATGAGTTTACGTACAAAATTAAAAAAAGTACTACCAAGCATTTCAGTTACTGAGCAAGAAGCGTTAGACGCTGGTGATGTATGGCTAGAAGGGTCTATCTATCGAGGTAAACCAGATTTCAGCGCGCTACGCGACGTACCTGCGGCTAAATTAACCGCAGACGAGCAAGCGTTCCTAGATGGCCCAGTACAAGAATTACTTGGCATGATTGACGATTCAGTCATTCAAAATGGTATTCATTTACCAAACGACATTTTAGAGTTTTTGAAAAAAGAGCGTTTCTTCTCGCTGATCATCCCTAAATCGTTTGGCGGTTTAGAGTTCAGCCCATACGCTAACTCAACAATTGTAGGTACAATTGCTACTAAAAGCTCAGCGGTTGCGGTAACCGTAATGGTACCAAACTCGTTGGGCCCGGGTGAGTTACTACTTCACTTCGGTACAGATGAGCAACAAGCACATTACTTACCACGTTTAGCAAATGGTACAGACATTCCATGTTTTGCATTAACCAGCCCAGAAGCAGGTTCTGATGCAGGCGGTATTCCTGATGTAGGTACTGTTACTAAAGGCATGTATAACGGTGAAGAAGTACTTGGCCTAGAAATTACATGGGACAAGCGCTACATCACACTCGCGCCAATTGCTACTGTACTTGGTTTAGCGTTTAAAGTAGTTGACCCTGATGGTCTACTAGGTGGCAAAGAAAACCTAGGTATTACTTGTGCACTTATTCCAAAAGAGCACCCTGGTGTAGAACTTGGTAACCGTCATGATCCTATGGGTATCCGTTTTTACAACGGTACTACACGTGGTAACAAGGTATTTGTACCAATGGACTTTATTATCGGTGGTCAGAAAAACATCGGTCGCGGTTGGCAAATGCTAGTTAGCTGTTTAGGCGCTGGTCGTGGTATTTCATTACCAGCATTAGGTGTAAGTACAGCACAAGTTGCATTTAAATCTGCTTCTGAGTACGCAGCAGTGCGTGAACAGTTTGGTTTATCAATTGGTCAATTTGAAGGTATTCAAGAAAAGCTAGCTGACATTGCAGGTAAAACATACCTACAAGAAGCAATGCGAGTATTGACAACTGAAGGCTTAGGCATGGGCTTAAAACCATCGGTAGTAACTGCAATTGCTAAATACCATATGACAGAGCTTGGTCGTGATGTACTTGACTCAGCAATGGATATTCAAGCGGGTAAAGCAATTCAGAACGGTCCTCAAAATACACTTGCTAGCGGTTATGTGGCGCAGCCAATTGCCATTACGGTAGAGGGCGCGAACATTCTTACCCGTAACCTGATGATCTTTGGTCAAGGTGTCATGCGTTGTCACCCATACCTACAGTCTATGGTTGAGTCTATCCACAGCGATGACAAAAACGCAGATGCAGAATTTAACGGTATTTTACGTAAAACGGTTGGTTACAGCACAGCAAATAGCTTACGTGCATTCCGTTTAGGTGTACTACCATTTACTGCTGGCGCAAGCTCTGCATTACCAGAAGTACGTGACTACGAAAAAGCAGTACATAAACTATCAGCTAAATTAGCTGTCTATGCTGACTTCTCGTTACTAGTACTTGGCGGTAAATTAAAGCAAGCTGAAATGCTTTCAGCACGTTTAGGCGATGTAATGAGCTTCTTGTATGCAGCTATGGCATCTATTAAGTATTACGAGCAAAAAGTAGCAAGCAGCGAGCGTGAGCAAGCGGCTCCTTACTTCCATTATGCGACTCGTTTTGCACTACAAAGTGCAGAAGAAGCATTGCACAAGTTCTTAGACAACTTCCCTGCAAGTGGTACTCGTAAGTTCATTCGTCTTATTACCATGAACTACTCAACTAAAATGCCAAAAATTAGCGATGATTTAATTCGTGAATTAGCAAAACAAGCTCAGCTTGATACGGCATTTAAAGCGCAAATAACGCATTTAGTTAAGCCAATTGAAGGTGATGGTCATCACATCAATGAGCAAGCTTACAAAGCTAAAATGGCGTCACTTGAGCTATTAGCTAAAGTGAAAAAAGCGCTACGTGCTAAAACCTTTAAGCCGGGTACGCGTTTTTCAATCACGCTTGAAAATGCACTTGCTGCAAAAGTAATTAACGACGCTGAATTTGTTCAGTTAAGTGATTACAACAAAAAGCGTGAAAAAGCGATTCGTGTTGATGAGTTCGACTTCGATATGAACATCCTAGACGACAACGCACAGCCAGTTAATCCGCTTAAAAGCGTGGTTAACCAATAAAATTCAATAATGCAAAGCGCCTGCAGTTTAGGCGCTTTTATTGATACAAAATTAGTGTGGAGCCCTGCTTGAGTAACATCAAGCGGGGCTTTTTTATGTTTTTCAAAGTAGAAATAGATAGCGGTATTGGTCTTAAAGCGAATATGTATGCATAGAGGATTAAAAAGAGACGCTTATAATCTTGAAAAAGGGCTAACAACCCCGTTGGCACCTTGTTGCAGTACATGGGTATATATTTGTGTGGTTTTAACATCAGAATGGCCAAGCTGAGCTTGAACTGTTCTGATATCGGCGCCATTTTGCAATAGATGCGTTGCAAATGAATGACGCAAGGTATGCGGTGTTATAATTTTTGTTAATCCTGATTTTTGGACGGCTTTTTTAACCTCTTTTCTAATACAAGAGTGATGAAAATGATGTCGTCTTATTTCACCACTTTGAGGATCTGAACTTAATATATGAGAAGGAAATAAATACTGCCACGCAAGTGATTTTGAGGCGCTAGGGAATTTTTTTGTTAAAGCATATGGCATCCACACACCCGCATATTCCGTATTATTTAAATCAAGTTTTAAATAGTCATCAACGTTCAAAATTTGATTTCTCAGCATAGGAATTAGCTCTGTGGCCAGCGTTACAATACGGTGTTTATTACCTTTCCCATTCCATACTTGAATACACTTATAATCAAAATCAATATCTTTCACCCTTAACTGCACCGCTTCCATTACTCTTAAACCGCTACCATACATAAGGCCTGCAATAAGATAATAGCGCTTATTTAAATGAGTCATAAGCAGCTTAACTTCCTCTGGGGTCATAACTACAGGGAGCTTTGCTTGTTTTTTACTGTGGGCAAAATTTAAGTTTAACGATAATTCACTTTTTATTATGTGCTTGTATAAAAATGACAATGAATTAAGTGCTGTGGCTTGCGTTCGTGGTGCAACATTTTGCTTTAACACTAAGTGTTCTAGATAGCGTTCGACTTCATTGTCTCCCATTGAGGCGGGGTGGCGCTTATTATGAAAATGAATATAAGATGCAATCCACCTCAGGTAAGTATCTACGGTACGTAATGAATACTGACGCACTAACATATATTCAGCGATATAATTTAAAAATGGGGAACGCGTTTTCATATTTTCACCAATAAGAATACTGTGTTTATATACAGCTTAGTTGTTTTGCTCACATATTCAAGAAAATGCGCGCCGAGCGCACTTTCTTCTTTCTTATTCTATTTAGTACCAAGAAAAAATTATAGCTGGTAATGAGTTAAGTTATTTGTTAAAAAGTAATTAATAAATATATTAGCGTAACGTTGGTAGAAATATACGCGACGAGCGCACTATAAAATTGTTAAGTATCTTTAGGAGGTTGTTTGTTCTGCACTAACTGCGACAAAGAAAGTGATAGTCTATCGTTAAAAGATCCTGTGTGTGATTGCTGCGGATTTGATAATTCATACGTTTTACAGTTGATTGAAGAGAATGATGACGAACTTGAAACGGAAGACGAAATCCGCAGCAGCGTTGAGTGCGCTCAACGGAGTGTAATCCTTTTCGGACTTGTGTCAGCAGGTAATGGCGAAGATCGCGATGCAATTGTAGCTTGGCTAAAAAAAGAAGCTCTTTGGGAGTACGTTACCGAAGAAGAAAAAGCATTTTTTGAATCTCAACAGCTCACTAAGCGAAGTGTTATTAATGCTACTTGGAGAATAGAATCATTGGCTATATTGCTATGGGCGCTCTACAAGCTACCAGCATTCAATAACTTCAGTGAGTTATGCGATCTCGACGCTATAAAGAATGCTTGTGACTTTTACTTGAAAGAATCCAAAAATTTTATAGAAAACGCTGAGTTACGTTCAGATGATGAGATATTTGATGCAAATGAACTAATTTATGATTCTCATTGGAAAGTTAGAGACGCTACAATCAATCATCAACCCATACCAGTAGAAATAGATTCAAGTATTGTGCAAGAGAGACATCATGCTATAAATTGGCTGATAGGTTACTGTGGGCAGGAATGGGATGAAATTACGACAGATACTTAACAAAGAAAATGAAGACGGATACCTGGGAAGAGCACTAAAACAGACACCCATCT
>NZ_PNCV01000129.1:0-22505 GCF_005886925.1 Pseudoalteromonas sp. S3260 | reverse complement strand
AGACCTCCGGCTACCCGATTAACTGGCGCTACTTATTTATTCAGCAGCTTTTGTTTCTCGACTTTGAACTCTTTTTCGTTGAGAGTCCCATTATCAAGAAGCTCTTTTAATAACTTTAATTGTTCATATTTATTACTTGTATTATCTACATTTACCTCCCCACTATTCATTACATGGAATGGCTCATCTTTTTGTTGGACGCAAGTAAATACGAGTTCATATCTTGGAAAATTGCCCAAAATATGAGGCCCTTGTGATGTCATCTCCGATACCACTACAACTCTTGGCTTTCCTCTTTTATTGCTACAGAAAAACCTTGCAGAATAATTAGCTTTAGCTCGCAACTCACTGAGCGGAGCTGTGCTATCACTTCCTTGTTCAAAAACCCGATACTGTTTTTGGTTAGGAAACGTATCGCTATTTACGAATGTAAACTTACCTGAATAATGTGCTCCATCGAAATACGATGGAACTTTTGTTGCATCAACAATACCAGAAGAACTTGCACATCCAGCTAAATATGTTGATAACGCAATAACTAAAATTTTCTTCATTACAACCTTAAATGATGAACTATTGGTAGCTAGTTGGCACCTTTGTCAGAGGACACTTCCACTATTTTAGTGCGAAAACACCCTTATCTTGTGAACTTATATTAATAGCAAATACCATAAGTTATAGCCAACTATAAATATTACTCTTCCTGCGGCTTATATAAACATATAAAAAAGAGGAAAGTTTTCTTCTTTCTTACTAAGTAAATGACAACTCACCTCAATGTCCGGTTATCGCTCAACGAAGCCCTCCATTAAATTTTTCATAATAAAAAAGCGAGCTATCAATTAGCCCGCTTTATAAAATACTTTGCCGAACCCCGAACCCCGAACCCCGAACCCCGAGGCTATAACTTAACCATCACTAGTAATTGTAGCAATTAGCTCGCTCAATACCTGCTCAGCTTTGTCAGTGTCTACTTGGCAAGTACCGGCATTTAAATGGCCGCCGCCACCGTATTTAAGGCATAACTCGCCAACATTAGTATTGGAGCTGCGGTTGGTGATTGATTTACCAATGGCGTACACCACATTTTGCTTTTTAAGCCCCCACATTTTATGAATTGAGATATTACACTCGGGGAACATGGCATAAATAACAAAGCGATTAGTGGCGAATATGGTCTCTTCTTCGGTTAAATTAAGTACCACTAAGTTGTCGTGTACTGATGAGCAGCGGTCTATTTGCTCTTTAGCCTGTGTGTTATGTTCATGGTATAAAGCAACGCGCTCGGCAACATCTTCCATTGCTAGTATTTGTTCTATGCTGTGATCTTTACAGGCGTCAATTAACTTCATCATTAACTGGTAATTAGAAATTTTGAATTCACGAAAACGGCCAAGTCCTGTGCGCGCATCCATAATAAAGTTCATCAGTACCCAGTCTGTTGGGTTTAAAATTTCGTCTTTTGAAAATTGTGCAGAATCCCCTTTATCGACCGCTTCCATCATGTCAGTTGAAATATTAGGGAATTTCTCTGCACCGCCATAATAGTCGTATACAACGCGTGCTGCAGAGGGCGCATCTGGGTCAATAATGTGGTTTTTAATATCGCTTTCGTTACGAACGGTTTCACTCAAGTGGTGATCAAATGCAATATGACAACCGGCAACATAGGGGAGGTTAGTGGTAATGTCGTTGCTGGTAATGGCTATTTTACCGTCTTGCATGTCTTTTGGATGCACAAATAAAATATCGTCGATTAAATCTAAATCTTTAAGTAATACGGCACACACTAGGCCGTCAAAATCGCTTCGAGTGACAAGTCTATATTTATTATTGCTCATTTTCGGTCCATTTTTGTTTGTTTATTAATCTGAGTGTAGCAGTTTAAACTCCATTTTATATACCAGTTTTTAACATAAAAAAAGCCAAAACAATGGTTTTGGCTTTGAGTAGCAAGTGTGTATTAATGATGTGTTATGCGCCTGGGCCACATTCCATACAATGGTTAATAATGTCTGGGCCAAATTTTAATTTAGCGTTTAAATCACGTAGTGCAGTGCGTAGGCCTTCTTCAATAACAGGGTGGTAAAATGGCATATCCAGCATTTCTGGTACGGTCATTTTGTTTTGCACAGCCCATGCTAATAAATGAGCAATGTGCTCTGCTTGAGGGCCAATAAATTCAGCACCTAAAAATAAGCCGGTGCCGTGCTCGGCATACACACGCATGTGGCCTTTGTTTTTTAGCATAACGCGGCTACGGCCTTGGTTTTCAAAGCTGACTTCGCCTATTTCAAAGCAGTCACAGCTGCCTAATCGTTGGCTAATTTCTTTAAAGCTTTCACCAACCATGGCTATTTGTGGGTCGCTAAACACGGCGGCAATTTTAGCTCTACGTAAACCCGCACGTACATGAGGGTAGCGGCCTGCGTTTTGCCCTGCGATTGTTCCTTGATCGGATGCTTCGTGAAGCAAAGGGATCATGTTACTAGCATCGCCAGCAATAAATATGTGGGAGTTGCCACATTGCATAGTGTGGGCATCAGCGAGTGGTACGCCACGTTCATCGAGGTCTATGCCGGTGTTTTCTAACCCTAGTTTATCGGTGTTAGGTACTCGCCCTGTTGCAGCCAGAACATAGTCAAACTGCTCGGTGTGTTTAACACCTTGTTTGTCGGTATAGGTTAGCTCTGCTTTATTACCTACTTGTTTCATATCTGAAACGTTTGAGTCGGTATCAACATAAAATTCTTCTGCGAATACGGTATTAGCGTAATCTTTAACTACTGGGTCGGTTAATGGACCTATGGCACCACCTACACCAAAGAGTTTTACCTTTACCCCTAATCTGTGCAATGCTTGGCCAATTTCAAGGCCTATAACGCCTGGGCCAAATACGGCTACTGATTCTGGTAAATCATCCCAGTCGAATACATCGTCATTAATAATCAGTCGGTCGCCAAAGTTATTAAATACGCCAGGGTAAGATGGGCGTGAACCTGTTGCTATTACAAAGCGTTTAGCAGTGATTATGGTGTGCTCATCTATTTGCACGCGGTTGGCGTCTAAAAACTGTGCATAGCCACGAATTTTATCTTCGCTAGGTATTTCATCTACGGCTTCTACTACGAATCCTGCAAAGCGATCGCGCTCACTTTTAACTCGTGCCATAACGGCTTTACCGTCAATAACCGGTTTTGAGCTGTGAACTCCAAAGGCAGGTGCCATTTCTATTGAGTGCGCGGCTTCTGCTGCAGCAATCAATAACTTACTTGGCATGCAACCAACACGTGCACAGGTTGTACCGTATGGGCCTGATTCAATCATAAGTACGTTTTGAGTAAATTGTTTTGCATTACGGTAGGCACTTAAACCAGCAGTACCTGCACCTATAACAACAACGTCGGTTTGCAATTCTTTCATAGTGTTTTTCCTTTAATAAACAGGGGCGTTGCAGCCCCTGTTTTATTTACTTAATTAAGCAAAGTATTTTTCTAAATCGTCTGAGCCGCCAATGTGCTTACCGCCAATAAATACTTGTGGTACGGTTTCACGGCCCGATACCGCTTTAAGGCTGGTAAGTGATGCGCCAGCACCCATTACGATTTCTTCAAAAGCAAAGCCTTTAGCTGTAAGTAGCTCTTTTGCTTTTTTACAGAAAGGGCAGCCAGGCTTAGTAAATAGAGTAACCGCCTCTGGTTTTACTTGAGTTGGGTTGATGTAATCAAGCATAGTGTCAGCGTCTGATACTTCAAACGGGTCGCCTGGTAAATCTGGTTCGATGAACATTTTCTCTACTACGCCATCTTTAACCAGCATAGAGTATCTCCAGCTGCGCTTACCAAAACCTAAATCGTTTTTATCAACTAGCATACCCATGCCGTCAGTAAATTCGCCGTTACCATCTGGTAGTAAGGTAATATTTTGCGCTTCTTGATGTTCAGCCCATGCGTTCATTACAAAGGTGTCGTTTACTGATACACAAACAATGTCGTCAACGCCATTTTGCTTAAGTACGCCAGCTAGTTCGTTATAGCGTGGTAAGTGCGTTGATGAACACGTAGGTGTAAATGCACCTGGTAGTGAAAATACAACAACCGTTTTACCTTTAAAAATGTCATCAGTAGTTACTGATTTCCATTCGTCGTTTTGACGCGTTGCAAATGTAACGTTAGGGATTGTTTGACCTTCAATATTGTTTAACATGTTTTTAGTTCCTCTTGATTTGTTGATAGCCATTATGGCGAATAATTAAATATAGTTCCAATCGTTTGTTTGTATTAAACTGATAGGTATAAGCTATCAGGTTGAGTGTGAATATGAACTTAAAAGATTTAGAGTATGTCAAAGCCGTTGCGCATTTTAAACATTTTCGTAAAGCAGCCGACGCTTGCTTTGTAAGCCAGCCCACCTTGAGTGGGCAAATTAAAAAGCTAGAACAAGAATTAGGGGTTATCTTATTTGACCGTTCAACTAAGCACGTTACCTTAACAACCCAAGGTGAACGTTTGTTGACACAAATCACTCTTATATTAGAACAAACTCAAATATTAAAAGAACTGGCAGCAACATCTAATGAACCACTGCAGGGTAAGCTTACCATTGGTATTATTCCAACGATTGCGCCTTATTTATTACCTACGCTACTAACATCAATGAAAGCAGCGTTTATAAATAGCCAGTTTTCGTTTACTGAAATGCAAACAACCACTATTTTAGCTGCGCTAGAAAGTGGTGAAGTCGACTTTGCAATTTTAGCGGATGTACCTGAACTTAAAAGTTACCATACCATTGATTTATATAAAGAAGACTTTTTAGTTGCCGTATCAAGCGATAACGCATTGTGTAAGCATAAAAAAGTGGCACTGCAAGACCTGCAAGGTTGCAACCTACTAATGTTAAGTGATGGCCATTGCTTTAAAGATCAAGCCCAGCAGTTTTGTTTTTCGGCAGGAGTCGATGTTTCCAGCCAGTATCAAGGAAATAGCCTTGAGACTTTATTAGCGCTGGTGGCGATGGATGATGGAATTACATTTGTGCCAAAACTTGCAGCAATACCACGAGTGGGTATTCATTATTTGCCTATTTTTCCTAATCAACAACGTAATATTGTGTTTGCATGCAGAAAGCATTACCCGCACTTATCTGGGGTTGAGCAGTTAGCAGATTGGTTAAGCGCTCACGATAATTTAAAAGTTAAGCTAACCCAAGCACTTTAGGGCGTTGCAACTTCCACAATATCGTTAATTTGTACGCCCGGTAAAGGCTGCTCATTAATACTGACGGCAATGGCGCTATGCTGATATAGCTGCTCTACACGAATACGGTTCAAAGTGGTTATAGTATGCGGCATGGTGTTGCCTTGTGCGTCGGTTAAATAATTATGATGGGCAATACTCAGTTGTTGGCCTTTTTCTAAGCCATGAGCCTTACCTAAATTAATCACTAATTTATTGTTTTCCATATGCATTATTTTACCTTGAGTAGGTAGACAGGCCATGGCAGCTTGTAGGTCGTAACTTAAGGTTTGGTTTATATCACTAATGCTTTGGCCAAAAGGTGATTGCCAAAACCGATTACTATTTACATCAATAATGGCTGTTTTTTCAAATGGCCAAATTGCTTGGCTTTGATAGCTATTTTGCCATAAAGGCTCATAAGTGGTGCCATTAAATAAGCTAAACTCTATTTGGTAGTGGCGCTGATAGCTTTCATCTTGCCAAAACGCATAGTCGCTATTGAGTTTATCGCTGGTAGATAAACTGGTTATTTGACTTAACAGCACATATTGCGCGTTGCTGCGTGATGAAATTTCTTCTAACTGACTGTTTGAATAGTCATGCTGTTGATTAAAGTAGGTATCAACCTTTATAGCTTTGTTGAAATAGGCAACGGGTATTGCACTCATTTTTGATTTTTGCAACGAGGTATAAATGTTTTTACTGACTGCTTTGTTAATGTCAAATATTTGACCCATTCTCGCTTGTTCACGATTTGTTAATTGGCTTTGCGTGACAGCTATAAACTTATTAAAGTTACTTTGTGGACATTGCTCTGTTTGCGCAAAGATATCTAAGCGTAAGGTAATTGCAAACTCATCACTACTGCGGTTTTCACTGACAAGCTCTATTTTTTGAATTTCGCCTTGGCTACTTATTTTTAGCTGATCTTGGGTTAAAACACCATCAACAAGTGTTTGCACCGAGCTCACCCGCGCACCAGAGAATACAAGGGCTTGGGTAATCGCATCTTTTATTGCAGCGGCCTTTGCACCGGGAATGTCGCTATTTTGAATAACCGCATGGCCTGTAGATTCATACCACTGAGCGTGGGTAAAAGGTGAAAACGTTAATACAGCAGTGGTGCTTAATCCTGCCAATACTGCTTTTAAAAACGACTTCATACTCTTACTCCAATTAAACGTTAGCGTTAATGAGTCTCAGCAAGTAATGTACCACTATTATTTGTTGTTACAGAATATAGGTATCACTGGCATTAAACGTGCATAACTGAGTTTAATTAGTTTTTAAAGGCCCTGTATGATGCGAGTAATGCCATTAATGATCACATTAGGCTGCTTAACGTTAAGCGGTTGTAGCAATATATTTGATAAGCACGTTGAATATAAATATGTTGAGCCAAATAATTACCCTGTATTAAAAGCAATAGGGTACGCGCCCATTAGTTTGCAGTCGGGAAGTAATGACACTCAAAAACAGCTTATGGCAATTAAAGCCTCCAAGCTAGAAGCATACCGCGAACTAACGGAACAAGTGTACGGGCAAAAAATTACCGCAGGCACAACCGTCGCAGGCTCTGTTGCCCAAGATGATTATTTACAGAGTAAAGTGCAAGGTATTATAAAAGGCGCGCAAATTATAAAAACTTATGCTGTTAATGATATGTATATTACTGAGCTTGAGCTTAATATGAAGCGCGTACACGACTTGTACATCGGTGAGATAAAACCACGGGAAGTGAAAAAAGTCACTTATTACTAAGCGACAAGTTATTACTAAGCGACAAATTATTACTCATAAAAAACGCCTAAACGAATATTCGTTTAGGCGTTTTTTATGAGTATTCTTTAGGCTTTTAGGTTACGCACAATGCTGTTGTCAGTATTAACTACGCTACCGGCTTGATCGTAGGTCATAGACGAAGGTGCGCCAATTAAAATACCCTTTAATTGTTTTACACTTAACTGCGCTTGATGAGCTGCGTGAGCGTTAACTTCATTTTGTTTTTGACACTGCTCAAGCTTTTCTCGAGTTAGCTTTATTAAGTCAGCGTTTTCATCTGTTTGCTGATCATTACTGGCAATCAGTTTGCTGAGTTCTTTATCAAGGGTACTTATACTGGTTAAAAAAGACATTTTTTGTTGGGCAATTTCTTTTAAACCTTCACCTCTTCGAGATGCAATCGCAGTAAGCTCCTGAGTGAGTAACTCGCTCAGTTTTGTTAAGCAAGTAATTTGCTCATTTAGTTTAATTGTAATTAAACTATTGTGATCAGCCATAAACGTTAAACTCAAAGTCTGCTAAGTTTTTGGCAAGCTTCTCACTGTCGATTTGATAATTACCTTCAGTAATCGCTTTTTTAAGCTCAGCAACTTTGTTGCTATCAAAACCAGAAGACTGCTGCGCTTTCTCTTGTAACGATTTTAATTGCTTAGCTTGCGGTGTTAAGCTCACCGAATCGCTGGCAGCTTTAGGTGAAGGCGTTTGTGCCGCCTGTGTATTTGCATTATCTCTTTTTAAATCAACTTTTTGCTGTTGAGTGTTTTGTTGAGTGTTTGTTAAAACACTCGGTTGTTGATTTGATTTATTTACTTGACCGACCATAATAAAAATCCGTATATTGCCCAACTGATGCCTTTGTATCGGCATTTATTAAAGATACTTTAGCATAAATTTATATTAAATATTTACTTGCACAGACTCTACACCATCTACACGCGCATTTAAAACTTTACCTGTCTTTTTGTTTTCTACTCTTACTTGCTCGCCCAAGGTGCCATCCTCTAATGCAATACCCGTCGTTTTTACTCTTAACCCTTTGATATTAGCATAAATTGTAACAGAATCACCTTTGCACACCATACATATTTGATTAAGTAAAACGGGCATTCCTTCACGGATGTTACGTTTGCTACGACTACCAATAAGAGCCGTTGGATCTTCAAGGTACTGCGCTCTGATAAAGTGTGCAGGGCGCATATCAATACTTAAATGGGATGGAGTAATCACTTCACCTCGTGCTAAATTGGTAGTTGCAACTACAACAGGTGCTGATTCAGTGATTCTGACATGAACGTACTGTGCCCAGTTGTCACTATCGTTACATTTTATTTGAATAGTGACTTGGCGATTAAAGGGAGGCTCACTTGGCGTTATTAGCTCAGGCTCAGAATTACATTGGCGATCGGGAATGCGGCTATCTAGCGGTAATGCGCTAAACTGTATTTTGTTATCATTTGTAGTCACTGCTTTTTGAGCAACATAAGATACAGCCATTTCTTGCAATAACTCTTTACTAAATACTTGTGCCTTTAGTGGCAAAGCGAAGCAGAGGCTAGCAAGAAAATAAAAAACACTGTATCTTCTGGTTTTTTTGAATAAACTCATAATGTTTCGACTATGCTTATGGTTGCAAACAGGGTATAAATATTTTGCGTCAGAATTTAGACGCCCCCGTTGTGTTATGACGCTTTATTAATTGAAAGCAATTATCGTTCCTTATATTTGTTTTCTTAGGAGATTTAAATGGCCGGCATTTTAGACTCAGTAAACCAACGTACACAGTTGGTTGGGCAAAACCGCTTGGAATTATTGTTATTTAAGCTTAATGGGCGTCAGCGCTTTGGTATTAATGTGTTCAAGGTAAGAGAAGTTCTTCAATGCCCTCCATTGACTAGCATGCCGAAATCTAACACTTATATCCGTGGCGTAGCACATATTCGTGGGCAAACTATTTCGGTGATTGATTTATCTATGGCCGTAGGCGGGCGCCCAATAAAAAGCATCGAAGATGGCTTTATAATAATTGCTGAGTATAACCGTACAGTGCAAGGATTCTTAGTAGGTGGTGTTGAGCGTATAGTTAACATGAACTGGGAAAAAATAATGCCACCGCCGTCAGGAGCGGGTCGTTATTCTTATTTAACAGCCGTCACTGAAATTGAAAATGAGCTCGTTGAGATACTCGACGTAGAAAAAATCTTAAACGAAATCTGCCCAGTTAATACTACCGTGAGCGATGATGTTGCCTCGCAAGGTAATATACAAAAAGATTTAGGCGAGAGAATAGTATTTATTGCTGATGATTCGGCTGTTGCGCGAAATCAAGTAAAACGAGCATTGGAACCATTAGGTGTAACAATTGAGTTGGCTAAAAATGGTAAAGAAGCTTTAATAAGATTAAAAGAAATTGCAGAGCTCGATTGCGTAAATGATATTACAGAGCGAGTAGGGCTACTCATTTCTGATGTAGAAATGCCAGAAATGGATGGTTACACGCTGACTGCAGAAATCAAAGCTAATCCTAAACTTGCGCCACTACATGTGATTTTACACACATCATTGAGTGGTGTTTTCAATCAAGCGATGATTGAAAAAGTAGGAGCAGATGATTTTATTGCAAAATTTAACCCAGACGAGCTTGCAACAGCCGTTAATAAATGGGTTCATCGTGATTAATAAACATAGGTGTTATTGATTTGACTAATAAAGATTTGCAGCAAAACGAATACGATCAATTTCGCTTATTTTTAGAACAACAGTGCGGTATTGTTTTAGGTGAAAATAAGCAGTATTTGGTAAAGAGCCGTTTGGCACCATTAATGTCTCGATTTAATGTTGAATCGTTGTCTGAATTGGTAAGTAAAACTCTCGGTGTGCATGAGCGCCAGTTGCGCGCAGCCGTTGTTGATGCCATGACAACCAATGAGACATTGTGGTTTAGAGATCAGTATCCGTTTGAGTTACTTAAAACCAGATTATTCCTTGAGTTTAAAACGTTAAATAGGCCATTAAAAATATGGTCTGCGGCGAGCTCATCAGGACAAGAACCCTACTCAATAGCGATGTCGGTTGCTGAGTTTCAATCCAGCAGCCCTGGTGTTTTAAAAATGGGTGCACAAATAATTGGTACAGATATATCAAATACCATGCTTGATATGTGTAAACATGCTGAATATGATGCATTGGCATTGGCTCGCGGACTCTCTGCTGAACGTCGTAAAAAGTTTTTTAAAGACAGCGGCAATGGTATGGCAAAAGTGGTTGATTCATTGAAAAAGCAAGTGAGCTTTAGGCATTTAAATTTGCTCGATTCGTACGCTTTAATGGGTAAGTTCGATATTATATTTTGCCGTAATGTTTTAATTTACTTTTCACCTGAGGTGAAAGCCAAAATAATTGCACAATTCTCTCAAGCACTTAACCCTAAGGGGTATTTATTTTTAGGTGCGTCGGAGTCTATGTCTGGTTTAAGTACTGACTTTGATATGGTGCGTTGTAACCCTGGTATTATTTATCAAAAGAAATGACCTTCATTAATATATTATCCCTCCTCTAAACGACGCCTATTGCGTCGTTTTTTGTTTTTATCATCACTATTTTCACTGCTGGCTCATTTATTGCTTTATCGGTACTGAGTCAATTTTTTGGAGGTAGTTATGGCTATCAGTTTTGATAAAGCATTAGGCGTGCATCCGCATGCGATGTTGATCCGTTCGCAAAGAGCAGAAATGCTCGCTACTAATATCGCAAATGCTGATACGCCCGGCTATAAAGCAAAAGATATCGACTTTGCCTCAGCATTAAAAACGGCAAAGTCCAACCAACTAAGCGGCAATACCATGGTAAGAACCAATGAAAAACACATTGCCGGTGGTACCCGTAGTGTAGCTAGTAATGAACTATTTCGTACGCCAAATCAAACAGATACAGGTGATGGCAACTCTGTTGATATACAAGTGGAACGGAACTTGTATACACAGAATGCTATGGAGTATCAGGCCAGTGTCCAGTTTCTTAATGGTAAATTTAAAGGCCTGAAAAAAGCCCTCGGTAGTCAAGGAGCCTAATTATGAGTTTATATAATGTGTTTGATATTGCTGGTTCTGGTATGAGCGCGCAAAACGTGCGATTAAATACCACGGCAAGTAATATCTCTAATGCCAATACAATTAGCTCTTCACAAAATGAGACGTACCGAGCGCGACAACCTGTATTTGCTGCGGAGCTAACAAAAGCGTCAGCGTCAGCAAGCAACCCACAGGGCTCTGTCGTTGGTGTAAAAGTGTTAGGAGTGGTTGAAAGTAATAAACCACTACAAATCGAATATAACCCAAATCACCCGAGTGCGGATGAAAATGGATATATTTACAAACCCAACGTGAATGTTGTTGAGGAGATGGCAAATATGATTTCTGCTTCTCGCTCTTATCAGACAAATGTTCAAGTTGCTGATGCAGCTAAGCAAATGTTAAGTAAAACACTGCTGTTAGGTCAGCGGTAACTGAGGGTAGCTCATGAGTAACGATATTAGTACTTCTTCATCCTACATGGACTCTTTACGTTGGCAAGATAAGCAAGTGCCAAAAAAAGAAGAGAGTGATGCGTTAACCCAAGAAGATTTCTTTTCGTTGTTAACACAGCAGTTGTCATATCAAGATCCCAGCAAACCAGCTGATAACGATCAGATGATTGCACAAATGACAAACTTTACTATGGCTGAAGGGATCTCAAATTTAAACTCTAACTTTGAGTCTTTAGCTGCGTCGATGACATCAAATTCAGCATTGCAAGCATCAACACTGGTAGGCAAACAAGCTTTGTTGGAGTCGGATACACTGGAGCTTAATGAGTCGGGTGAGGTAAAGGGAGCGATTGTTGCTGAAAAGCCGGTAGACAATTTAACGCTTCGTATTGAAGATGCATCAGGGCAATTAGTTAAAACTATTGATTTAGGCACGCAGCCTGCAGGTGCGGTTCGCTTTGCATGGGATGGTAAAAACGAAGCGGGTGAACGACTTCCTCCTGGTGAATACAATATCAAAGCAGAGGGTAGCACAAATGGGGAATTTTCAAGCCTCCCATTAGCTACATTCAAAAATATTGAGAGTGTTAATATTAATGGCTCAAGCGGCATTATTATTAATACCAAAGAAGGTGCGGTTAGGCTGACTGATGTCGCAGAAATCGCGTAATAGATTTTATGTATTTTTTAGCCAATAGGCTAAATATTTTTTAGGTTAGAGGTTAATTATGAGCTTCAATATTGCATTAACAGGCCTTGCTGCCGCACAAAAAGATTTAGATGTTACCGCCAATAATATTGCCAACGTAAATACCACGGGCTTTAAAGAGTCTCGCGCTGAATTTGCTGATGTATACGCATCATCAGTATTTAGCGCCGGTAAAACGAAAAATGGTGATGGTGTACAAACCACTATGGTTGCCCAGCAGTTTCACCAAGGCTCGTTGCAGTTTACTAATAACTCACTTGATTTAGCGATTACGGGTGAGGGTTATTTTGCCATGAGTCAAGATTTAGGCGCTCAAGATTTTACTTACACACGCTCCGGGGCATTTAAATTAAACAAAGACAATTTTGTTGTTGATGCAAAGGGTAATTTTTTACAAGGGTTCCCCGTTGACGAAGCAACAGGTGATACAACATCCGTAAGCTTAAGTACCTCTTCAGCACTACAAATACCAGACTCGTCCGGGTCTCCACGTGCTACCTCTAGTGTGTACAGTTCATTTAATTTAGACTCCCGTGCAGATGCGCCAACGCTTCCTTTTAATCCTACTGAAAGCGCAACATACAATTCATCAACATCAACAACTGTTTATGATTCTTTGGGTGAACCTCACGTGCTTCAGTTTTTCTTTGTGAAGAACGATCCATCAGTCCCTGGTGATGAAAACCAATGGGATGTACATGCTACGCTTGATGGCAAATCTTTTGGTAGTGATGGCGTTGAACAGGATGGAACAGCAGCTCTTCCGTTTGAGCCTATTAGTACGTTTAAATTTGATTCGAGCGGTTTACCCTCGACCACAACTGTAAATGGCACAACAACACCTAATGTAGGTAACACATTTAATCCGTTATCTATTGTAGCCGGTGGAGGAGGGACACCAGGGTTATCTGATATGTTAACAAATGGAGCTAGTTTTCCTGCTAACATAGATATAAATTGGCGAGATCAGGCTGGAACCGCCAATAAAGTACCAACACAATATGCAAGTCGCTTTGAAGTAAAAACACTAGAACAAGATGGTGCGACAGTAGGACGTTTAGCGGGTATTGATATTGGCACCGACGGCAAAGTAGTGGCGTCTTATAGTAACGGCGATTCAACATTTTTGGGACAAGTTGCCATGGTACGCTTTTCAAACTCGCAAGGTCTACAGCAAGTAGGTGACACTTCATGGAAAAAAAGTTTGACCTCGGGGGAACCAATTGCGGGTGAGCCAGGTTCAGGCACACTAGGTAGCATTAATTCGTCAGCTCTTGAGCAGTCTAACGTAAACTTAACCAATGAGCTGGTTGATTTGATTAGTGCGCAGCGTAACTTCCAAGCAAACTCTCGTGCGCTTGAGGTTAACTCAACTATTCAACAGAACATCCTTCAGATCAGATAATCATATTTTGATTTATTTAGGCTGCTACGTGCAGCCTTTTTTATTCCTCTCTTAAAATCTTATTCATGCTTTAATTTAATTTGGCACTTATATTGCATTTACCCATATATAGATTTCTTAATGAGTCGATGTTATGGATAAAATGGTCTACATAGCCGCATCTGGCGCTAAACAAAGCATGCAAGGGCTTGCTCTTAAAGCCAATAATTTGGCAAATGCGAATACCACTGGGTTTAAATCTGATTTTGCGCAAGCACGATCAATGCAGGCTTTCGGTGAAGGTTTGCGGACTCGTGTTTTTGCTATGCAGGAGCGCCCAGGATCAAACATGGCATCGGGCGGTGTTGTTGAAACAGGTCGCAGCCTTGATATTGCTATGAGTGATAACGCATGGCTGAGTGTTCAGGATGCCTCTGGTAATGAAGCCTATACAAAAGTGGGTTCGTTAAATATAACTGCTGAAGGTATGTTGACTACTAGCGACGGTCGTCAAGTTATTGGCGAAGGTGGGCCAGTCATATTACCTGTACCGATTGAAAAAATTGAATTTAGCAAAGATGGCACTATTCAAGTTCGCCCTCAAGGTGCACCGGCTAACTTTTTAGAAGAAGTTGATCGCCTAAAAGTAGTTGATGCAAACAACGCTACACTCGAGAAGGGTAACGATGGCTTATTTAGAGCTAAACCAGGCCAAATAGTTGAAACATCAGCCAATGTACAAGTATTAGCTGGCACATTAGAAAAATCGAATGTAAATCCTGTGCATGAAATGGTCGATATGATCAGTCACCAACGCCAATTTGAATTACAAGTAAAACTGATGAAAACAGCTGAAGAGATTGACGAACGTCAAGAACAGCTGATGCGCATCGTTTAACTATAACGTGAGGATATTATTATGAATCCAGCATTATGGATAAGTAAAACAGGGCTTGACGCTCAACAAACTGATATATCGGTTATATCAAATAACTTAGCGAATGCCAGTACAGTGGGTTACAAAAAAAGCCGCGCTATTTTTGAAGACTTACTCTACCAAAATATTAATCAACCAGGCGGTCGCTCATCGCAAGACACCGAAATGCCGTCAGGCTTAATGTTGGGCGCGGGTACGAAAGTGGTCGCTAATCAAAAAAACTTTTCGCAAGGTAATATGCTCACCACTGAAAATTCATTAGATTGGATGATTTCAGGTCCTGGCTTTTTTGAAGTATTGCAACCAGATGGCAATATTGCTTATTCGCGTAACGGCCAGTTTACTACCGACGGCGACGGGCGTGTTGTAACCTCGGGCGCTGGTTATGTTGTTCAGCCTGAAATGAATGTACCTGACGATGCACAGTCGATCACCGTATCTCAAGATGGTGAAGTGTCAGTTCGCGTTAAAGGTCAGGCCGAAAACGTGGTTATTGGTCAAATTACTATTAGTGATTTTATTAATCCGTCGGGCCTTGAGCCTATAGGGCAAAACTTATATACCGAAACCGCGGTAAGCGGTGCGCCTGTTCAAGGTAACCCGGGTGTTGAAGGTTTAGGCACGATTATTCAAGGGTCACTTGAAACATCAAATGTAAATGTGACCGAAGAATTAGTTAATTTGATTGAAACGCAGCGCGTTTATGAGATGAACTCAAAAGTGATCTCAGCCGTTGATGAAATGATGAGTTATATCAATCAACAGTTATAGTTTTGGGGGGTTGTATGCGTAATGTTATGTTATTTACAGTAGGGACTTTACTATTAAGTGGTTGTGTAGCTACACAAAATAATGAAGTAGTACAAGACGATCCCTATTATGCACCTATGTATCCAGAGCCTAATATGGAGCCAGTAGTAGCAACCGGCTCTTTGTTCAGTACACAATTATCGAATGACCTATATGCCGATAAAAAAGCACTGCGAACAGGCGATATCATTACTGTTAAATTACAAGAGTCGACCCAAGCCACAAAAGCGGCTAAAACAGAAACAGATAAAGAAACCGATGCCAGCCTCGACCCTGTTATTGGCTTAGGTGGTTTACCGGTAAATATTGGTGGCGATAGCATTCAATTTGGTATTGGCAGTGACTCCTCATTTAAAGGTGACTCAAAATCGAATCAATCAAACAGCTTAGTTGGCGATATTTCGGTTAACGTGATGCGAGTACTACCAAATGGTAATTTAGTGATTCGCGGTGAAAAATGGCTAACGTTAAACACCGGTGAAGAATTTATTCGCCTAGAAGGGTTAGTGCGCCCGCAAGATGTTAATGCCGATAATACTGTTGAGTCTAATCGAATTGCGAATGCACGTATTCAGTATTCAGGTAAGGGTCAAACTCAAGAAGCACAAAGCCCGGGTTGGTTAACGCGTTTCTTTAGTAGCTCATTGTTTCCCTTTTAGAGGACATTCGACATGAATGGTTTTAAAGTTTTTTGTTTTATGGTGCTACTAGGCTGGCAATTTACTGCCAGTGCTGAGCGAATTAAAGATGTATCTATGGTCGAAGGGGTGCGCTCAAACCAATTAGTGGGCTATGGCTTAGTTGTTGGTTTACCAGGTACTGGTGAGCAAAGCCGTTTTACCGAGCAAAGCTTTAAAGGCATGCTCAATAGTTTTGGTATTACGTTACCAGCTAGTTTAAAGCCAAAAATTAAAAATGTTGCAGCAGTCGCGGTTCATGCAGAACTCCCTCCATTTAGAAAGCCAGGGCAAACTATAGATATTACTGTGTCATCGATTGGCAGTGCTGGCAGCCTGCGCGGTGGCACATTATTACAAACATTTTTAAAAGGGGTTGATGGTAATGTATACGCTATTGCACAAGGGAGCTTAATTGTTGGTGGCTTAGGTGCTGAAGGCCTAGATGGCAGCCGAGTCGTTATTAATACGCCAACCGTAGGGCGTGTGCCAAATGGTGCAACCGTTGAACGTGCCGTTAAAAGCCCATTTATGCAAAACGATTATATTACCTTTAATTTAAACCGCCCTGATTTTACTACTGCTAAACGTTTAGAGAAAACCATTAATGATTTAATTGGTCCAAATAGCGCTCAAGCACTCGATGCCGCCTCTATTCGCGTTATTGCCCCACGTGATGCCTCGCAGCGCGTATCGTACTTATCAACTCTTGAAAACTTAGAGTTTAAGCCTGCGGATACTTCGGCAAAAATAATTGTTAACTCACGTACCGGCACCATTGTTATAGGTAAAAATGTAAAATTACAACCTGCGGCAATTACCCACGGTGGTTTAACAGTAACGATTGCGGAACAACAAAATGTAGCGCAGCCAAATCCTTTAGCAGAGGGGGAAACAGTGGTTACCCAACAAAGTATTATTGATGTTAATCAAGATGATTCACGTGCTTTTGTATTTGACCCAGGTGTAAGCCTTGATGATTTAGTTCGTGCTATTAATGAAGTTGGCGCTGCCCCTGGCGATTTAATGGCGATTCTTGAAGCACTTAAAGAAGCCGGTGCAATTAACGGTCAGCTTGTTGTAATTTAGTTTTATAATACTCTATTTAGGGTCTTTAACAGTTAACCTAAAAAAGACGCGGCATAAAGCCGCTGCTACCACAGCAATAAACACTGAATTTAACCCTACACAATAAGTAGTAGCGAGTTTACCTCGCGTCTCTCACTAGTTTAATCTCTGCCTAGAACCTAGAACCTAGAACCTAGAACCTTTCACTTCTTTTGGCTCAATTATTGCATTTAACTAGGTATTATTAATTATTGTGTCAAAAAGCTGATGGAAACAAATCATCTAGATAAGCAAAACTTTTTTGATTTAGGCAACTTAGACTCTTTGCGTCGAGATGCTTTAAACAGCGGTGATGCATCAACCGATGCATCTAAAGCGGCGTTAAAAAAAGCGGCGGCACAATTTGAAGCTATCTTCACCCAAATGCTACTGAAAAGTATGCGTAAAGCCAATGAGGCTTTTGAAGACAAAGAAAGCCCATTTAATGCAAGTGGCGTGAAGTTTTTTGAAGAAATGCACGATCAACAGCTAGCTACAGAGCTTTCATCAAATGGCTCATTAGGGCTTGCTGATTTAATTGTGCAGCAACTATCGCCAGATGGAAAAAACTTTATGCCAGGCTCTGTTCTTCGTACAACGTCAGGTTTCTTTAGTGACCAACGTGCGGGTAGCACCTTACCTCATCAAGAAAACCAAAAGGTCACTGAAAAAGTGCCGCTCGTTGATTCAACTGAAAAAAGCGAACAAAACATAGCGTCTGGCACATTTGAAAATGCTGAGGAATTTGTAAGCACAGTGTGGGAACACGCAAAAACAGCGGCTAAAAAAATTGGTTTAAATCCGGCGATTATGGTCGCTCAAGCGGCATTAGAAACCGGCTGGGGTAAGCATATTATTAATAAGGGCGATGGCAATAGCTCCAATAACTTATTTAATATTAAAGCTGATAATCGTTGGAATGGTGAAAAAGCCAGTAAGGTCACTTTAGAGTTTGAGCAAGGCGCTGCAGTTAAAAAGCAGGCAAATTTTAGAGCGTATGACTCAATTAAAGAGAGCGTAAATGACTTTGTGGACTTTTTAACACAAAACCCTCGCTATCAAGATGCATTAAACAATACAGCAAAGCCGCATAAATTTTTAGACTCTCTACAGCAAGCAGGTTATGCAACCGACCCTAACTATGCAGACAAAATAAAAAGAGTGCTTAACAGTAACGAGTTAAAGAATATCGCCACAAGCGTGATCCGCCAAGGAGTAGAGTAACATGTCGTTTAATTTATTAAATATTGCTAATTCAGGAATAAGAGCAAACTCTGAGTTATTGCAAACGACAAGTAAAAATATTGCCAACGTGAATACAGATGGTTATGTGCGTGAACGCACAGAGCATTCTACCATGATCGACAATCAGGTAGGGCGGGGAAATACATATCGACTACTGAATGAATTTGCTCAAAAACAACTAAACCGAGATACATCAAACAAAACATTTTTTGATCAATTTGTGGTTGAGTCAAACCGTGTTGACACCTTATTTTCTGAGGAGTCTAATAGCTTATCAACCAGCATTAACTCATTGTTTAATAATGTACAAGAGTCCCTTAATCAGCCCTCATCAACAGTTGCACGCTCTTTAGTTATGACCGACGCTGAAAACTTAATAAACCAAATGGATAGATTGTCAGGGATTGTATTGGATCAAAAAAATGTGGTTAATCAACAGCTCGATATTTTTACAGATGAAGCAAATGGATTGATTCAAAAAATTGGCACACTAAATCAAGACATAGCTGCTGTAAATGGCACCAATAATGCCGCCGACGCCAGTTCAACATTTAACGAGCGTGATAAAGCGATTCGTGACTTATCAAAGCTAATAGACATAGAAACACTTGATGGCCCCAACGGCGAAAAGCTCATATTTATGGGCACAGGCGAAGCGGTGGTAATGCAAAATGGTTCGTTTAATTTATTTTCAACAACCGGCGATCCAGATCCTAACTTTAAAGAACTCAAGCTTGATGTAAACGGCGGCAAAGCCGTGCCGCTTGAAGTTGATGCCAGTAAATTAAAAGGCAAAATAGGTGGTTTACTTGCCTTCAGAGACGATATTTTAGTACCTGCGCAAAATCAAATAGGCCAAATGGGTTTAGCGTTAGCTGATGCATTTAATCAGCAAAATCACTTGGGAATGGATGCTAACGGTAAATTGGGTGGCGATATATTCAATATACCTACGGCAAAAGGCTTTGCCTATCAAGCTAATACCGGTGGTGCAGGGGTTAGTGCAACAGTAGAGCCCGGCAAAGGCAGTAATTTACCTGCCAGTGATTTTATTGTGACTTATACCGCAAACCCAAACGAAGTGAGTATTCAGCCAGTAGATAATAAAGGTGAGCCATTAGGCGCTGCTACAACAGCAACATTTGTCGGCGGCGAAATTAACTCGGCAAATAACCCTGGTGTTGATTTATTTGGCTTGCAGTTAACTATGGCTGGTGTAGGAAATGAAGGCGATAAATTTCAAATTAAGCTCAATTCAGAAGCAGCAGCTAATATTACCCTCGCCACTGGGCGCGGTGAAGACCTAGCGTTAGCATCGCCAATACGCACCGCCGATGACATAAATAACACCGGTAGCGGCGCTATTTCTGCTGGCAGTGTGAGTAGTGTTACCGCTGGTGGCTTTACAACTACCACTCCTCCTGCACTCGCTAATGGAGATATAACCATTGTTAAAGCCGCGGGTACAAATGATTACTTAATTAGCGATGGAAACGGCGCCAATGTGCCAATTACTATTGCACCACCAGGTAAAAATGTTTTGGCTGGCCTTGGTGCTCCTTATGACGGTTATGGTTTTGACTTTGATATTGAAGGCTCGCCAGCCACAGGCGATAGCTTTACGTTAGAGTTTAACAAAGGCGGCTTTGACGATAACCGCAATGGCTTAAAATTAGCTGAGTTACAAAACGGTGACTTAGTGCGCCAAAATGTTGTTTCAAGCTCAGATGCCGATAACCATAAAACCTTTAACCAAGCGTATGCCGGATTAGTAACCGACATTGGTGTGGTAACCAGTCAAGCAAAAACCAATGGTGCTGCATTTGATGCTTTAGCACAGCAGTCAGAGGCATGGTACGAGTCATTATCTGGCGTAAACTTAGATGAAGAGGCGGCTAATTTGCTGCGTTTTCAGCAATCTTATGCTGCATCAGCTCAAGTATTGTCTGCAGCACGTTCTATTTTTGACACTTTACTGAGTGCGGCGAGGTAATTATGCGTTTATCAAATAACTTAATGTATCAAAATAGCATTAATAAAATACTACAAAATCAAAATGGCGTAGCAAACGCACAAGAGCGAGTAAATACCGGGCAAAAGTATTTATCTACCTCAGAAGCGCCTGCCGATATATCGCAAGCTATGCTGTATACCAATAAAATACAAAGTAATGAGCAATATACAAAAAACATTAACCAGCTCAATGGCCGACTCAAAACCGAAGAAAGCGTACTGCAAGGTATTAACGAAAGTATTCAAGCAGCTAAAGATATTGCCTTAAAAGCAGGTAATGGCGCATACAGTAAAGACGACTTAAAGTCGTTAGCGTCGGAGCTAACCGAAATACAAAAAACGTTAGCTAATTTAATGAACACCCGTTCAGAAGACGGTAAATACATATTTTCAGGCTACCAAGACAGCACGCAACCGTATCAGTTTGATGCCGCTAGCGGCAAGTACAATTACCAAGGCGATCAAGGCCAGCATAAAATTACTATTGCCGAAGGTGTGTCGATTAAATCTAGCGACAACGGCTACGACACCTTTGAAAAAACCAATGCACGCCTCGATTTAGCATCTAACACAGGCGATGCATCAAGTACGCTTACGGGTTCTGTTTATGTAGATAAACAAGGTGTTTTCGATCAGTTTCATAAAGAGCAATATAACCCTGATCCAGACCCTTTAGTGTCAGCCACAGCAAATACTTTTAATGTAGTGGTTACTGCTGGTGCTAACCCTGGCGATCCGGATCAGTATGAAATTTTACGTGATGGAGTAGCGCAAATACCACCAGTTAGCGGTAATGTAACCGACGAGCCAATAGAGTTTGCCGGAATGAAAATTCAGCTAACCGGCGCAGCACCTGGGCAGCAGCTCGATTTTAGCCTAGAAAAACCCCACAAAGAAAACGTACTTAATACGCTACAAGGTTTAATTACAGGTTTAAATAATGGCACACTTGCGGGGGATGATTTTCAGCAAGTACTAAACGATGGCGTGGTGCAATTACAAAATGCCAGCGAGCAAGTTGTGTTTACGCAAGCAAGTTTAGGTGGGCGTATGAACGCGCTTGAAAGAGTAAGCGATTCAAATTTAGCGCTCGATATTCAAAATAAAAGTAATCGCTCTAACTTAGTTGAAGTTGATATGGCAGAAGCTATTAGCGAACTAACCAAACAAGAAACGGCACTGCAAGCATCGCAAGCTACGTTTGGCCGTTTAACAAACCTTTCTTTATTTGATTACTTATAAACAGATTATAAGCAGAAATACCTTGCCGCTTTAGTGAATACAAAGCGGCAAAAACCTCCCTCAAAATAGCGGCAATAAATTGTCGTCACTCCAGCTAACCAGATAACTTATTATTAACGTTTAATATTCAAATAGAAAATACTTTAAAAACATGTGTTTATATTTATTTAAAAGTTGGCACAGTAAATGCTTTTCTAATAATTAGAAATTATCGAATAGTGGTTCCTGTTAAATCGTGTTGAACCACACTCTGTTTAAACCTAGGAGATGGTAAAATGGCATTAACAGTAAATACTAATGTGTCGTCAATAAACGCACAACGTAACCTAACAAGATCTGGCGAAGGCTTAGCAACGTCAATGGAGCGTTTAGCCTCTGGCATGCGTATTAATAGCGCTAAAGATGATGCCGCCGGCCTTCAAATTTCTAACCGTTTAACATCACAAATAAATGGCTTAGCTGTCGCGCAACGTAACGCCAACGATGGTATTTCAATGGCGCAAACTGCCGAAGGTGCGATGCAAGAATCGACTAATATACTACAGCGTATGCGAGAGCTTGCCTTACAGTCTGCCAATGGTTCAAATTCAGCTGAAGATCGTGATGCATTGCAAAAAGAAGTGTCTGCCCTACAAGAAGAATTAACACGAATCTCCGACACCACATCGTTCGGTGGTCAGCAATTATTAGACGGCTCTTACGGCACTCGAAATTTTCAGGTTGGCGCGAATGCCAATGAAACTATCTCTATAAGTTTAAGTAGCACAGCAGCAGATAAAATTGGTTCATTAGAAGCAACTACTAACATCACTGCTACAGCTGGAAGCGTTTCATTTG
>NZ_PNCV01000128.1:0-6626 GCF_005886925.1 Pseudoalteromonas sp. S3260 | reverse complement strand
TGTCTTCTTTGTGTTCAAATAGTTTTTAGGTGATTTATACACCGCAGAGATTAAGAGGCGCTGCGCTTTTAGAGGAAATAAAAAAGCCAAATATTATTCTGTAGCAGCGATTTTATATCGCGTATTTATAGGCTTTTGCATTTTACCCGCGCCTCGTCGCTCGAAGCCCGCTGCCTTCTCATTCCCGCTTTGAGGTTCATATAAGCGCTAATTAATAAATGAGCACTTAATCAGTCATTAAACCACTAATGACTGCTTTATTAGCCTTTAATTTATAGAGGGTATCACGCTTTCTAAGCGTTTTATGTCAATATCACTGATATTAGCAAAACGTTTAAAGTGCGTTGGCCACTGGCGAGTATAGCTCTCAACCTCGGCAATTATTTTTGTTGCTTGAGCCTTGTTGAGGCCGAAGCGTTTGGCTTGCGACAGTAAATTATCGATACTAGCATATCGGCCATCATCACCAAGCCCTATGCCATGCTGCTTTGAGTTATTAATAGGGGTAATATCATAAGCGGGGCTCATACGCCACGTTTGCCCTGCAAAGTGATACAAAAACGCATGATTTCGGCTGTGATCATCGGTATTACCAATAAATACGTTAAATACCATTCGCTTGTAGAGCTCTGTAGCATCAGCAGCGAACTCACCTGTGTGGTGGCGAATAAATTCAGCCAGTTCACCGTAGCTATAGTATGTTGCTAAGTCGCTTATCGCGACTTTTGGTTTTTGTAATAAGCTATTGGCGCTTAAAAAGTGATGAGTTGGTAAGTCATCGCTTACATCAAAACGTTCAACTAACAGAACATCGCCATTTTCTGTTTCATGAATACGGGTATTTGCAGTGCGAATCCCCAATTCATTAGCCATACACATAGCGCCATGCTCAGCCCTAGCTAAGTTAAACAAATCGTCTTGACGATTAAACTTTGCCAAATAAAGTTTTTGGTCAATTTTCACAGAGGTTTTAGGTCTTGCTCCCCCCATACTTTGACCAAATTCAAAGGCTTTTTTTGCTTCTTGTGAAATCGTTTTATTGGCGAGCAAATCGTCCTTTGCTTGATCTAACAAGGCTAAATCGGCTAATGTATTTTTATTCGCTTTATGTTTTGATGCGCTGTGCGACAAACTAAATACCAAGGCGCCAACACCATACCCAGACCCTGCGAGTAAAAATTCTAGCTCATTTTTTGGTTTGGTATTATGCAGCGACAGTATAAGCTTACGCCCCCACGAATCAGCTCCCGCATCACTTAACACCCCAAACACACCTTTATTGGCAGAATAACTAACGATGCCAGGCTGTAATGGTAAATGCAGCGGATCGAGCGCAAACGCATCAGAGCGCGCAAGGTAACTTTTACCATAATTAAACTCACCTCGGCCTGTTTGTGTATTTAACTTAAAAAAACCACAAATTACCGGGCTGTCTTCTAAACCGTCAATAAATACATAAGCTTCAGAAGTCATCGTTAATCACCTGAGTTTTATTGCTTTTACGCTGTCTTGCATTATAACCGCCCACATCTGCGGCAAGCTCGTTAATTTCATCCAGCAATGAGCCTTGCAATTGAAGAACAACAAGGGCTTCAAACAATATATCGCTTTTTACTACCTCCCCCTGCTCAAGCTTTTGTACCGTAGAGCGAGATACACCAATCATATTAGCGAACGTGCTCTGGGTATAAAGTAAAGTACGATGCTGGCGAATTAAATCACCCAATCGACGCGCCAGTTTTAATGCTTGTTCAGATCTCATAAATGATTACCTAATCGGTCATTAATGTACTAATGATTAGTTTAGCGGTATTTAATATGATTGCAATATTATTTAAATAGATACGAAATGAGTTTCGAGCTTCGGGTAACGAGCCGCGAGCGACGGGCTATAAATTCAGACTAGCCCCTAGCGCCTAGAACCTTTTACCTATTCCCACCATAATCGTTAAGCTTGCTGACGCGAAAAGCACCGCTTTTAAATTAGGTTACTTTCACGCCATTATTCGCCTCAAAAAATGAGGCGAATATCATACTTAATTGCCTCACTGTGTGTCATCGTGTTGAAATAGTAGGGCTTTGAATTACAAAAAAAGCTTTAAGCTTTTTAAAGTCATTTAGCTATTTTATAACGAGTACTGCGACCGCCCGCTGAGGTTTTCTTTATATAATCCAGTGTTTGTAAATCTGATAAATGACGCGTCGCCGTCGCGCGACTTACCTTAGCCACTTTTTGATACTGACTTGCACTGATTCCCTGCTCAAATTGACCATCAAGTAATTTATTAAGCACTTTTACTTGTTGCCCATTTAATCTAGTTTGATCTTTTTTAAACCAATAATTAGTTTTAGCGACAGTTTGCTCAATATTCTTCAGAGTAGATTCAACTGCTTTATTGAGCGTATTTAAAAACCAGGTAATCCACTGTGTAATGCACAAATCACCACGCTGTGTTGCCTCTAAGACCTCGTAATAGCCTTTTCTATCCTCTAAAATTGCCACAGACATCGCATAGAACCGTATAGACTCTTTATGCTCTTGAGCAAGCGCTAAATCTGTAATAAGACGCGTAATACGCCCGTTACCATCTTCAAGCGGGTGCAAGGTTACAAACCACAAATGAGCGATAGCAGCACGAATAAAAGGGTCTTCGTGTCGATCATTATAACCTGCATTAAACCAATTAAAAAAAGCAGCGAGTTCGTTTTCGATAACATCTCTTGGTGGAGCAGTAAAATGTAATACGGGTCTATCTAATCGCCCTGATACAACTTGCATTGGCTCGTTGCCACGTAATTGACCGCCCGCTATTTGAGTAAATAATCCTTTTTCACCTGCAAACAATAAACGATGCCAATTCAACATACGTTCTAAATCAAGCGGTGTATCGGTGTTATTAATTGCATCCAACATGATCTCTGCAAGATTATCGCTTTGCACTGTGGTTGGATAAGGCTGCTCATCAATGTGGAGTTTTTTAGCTAGTGACGAACGTACCGAAAACGCATTAAGTTTTTCACCTTCAATTGCGCTTGAATGAATAATATTAGCCAATAAAGTATCAAGTGCTTGCTGTTTTTGCTGCGTACTTTGCCCATCCATGCGACCAACCAGCACACCTTGGTTAAAACAAAGCTCTCTCAATAACGGCGCAAGCTGTTTTTCATCCCACGTAAAATTCGGCCAATCTTGTTGTTGCCATATCCACATAAGCGTTTGCCCTAAAATAAATTAGTTACAGTCTACGCCATATAATCGCCTCATACAATGAGGCAATTAAGACACTTAATTGCCTCATTGTGTGAGTTTGTGGACTTGTGCAAACCCTAGCGCCCTTTACCATTAACTTAGAGCGTTTGACCTTTCGTTTCAGCGCAGCTTCTCTTAATCTCTTTGTGAATAAATCATTTAAAACCATATATGCACAAAGAGAGGTAATGAGAGTAAATGAGAAGACAGCGAGCTTCGGGTGACAAGCAGCGAGCGACGGGCTATAAATTCAGCCTAGCGCCTTTAACCTTAAACCTTTTACCTATTCCCACCGTAGGCGTTAAGCTTGCTGACTCGAAAAGCGTAGCTTTTAATATATCTTTAAAAACGGTGCTTTATAAATGGTTCGTTTAACCATGTTTTATAGTCTTTAGATAGCTGCGGAAAGTGCTGATACAACATACTTTCCAGTGTTTCAGCTGTGAGTTTACTGCAAGGTGAATTTTGCTCGGCTAACATAACGCTTTTTAAAAACTGCTTGCCTTTGCTCGAGTCCATTAAAAAATATATCGCCGCCCAACTGCTTGCATAAAGTTTAGTGTCATCAGCTGTTTGCCATTTGTTATCTAAACCTATCAACCAATTAATAGTAAAAACACTTTGCGCTATGTGTTTGTTACTTATCCAACTTAGGTGAGGTTCAATGCTGACTAATTGCATGCTGTTGTTGGTATATTCAAAATATTCAGCCAGCCCTTCATTAAGCCAACGAGGAGTTGTGCCTAGTATTGCTTTGTTTATAGCATGTACCGCTTCGTGTATTGCTGTGCGCATTGCGCTTTGTTCGTTTCGATAATATATAAACGCAGAGTTAGTAGCATGAAAATATATACCATCAGTATTACTTGGATCTGCCCCGCGCTGTTTAATCGCTTGTTCATAACGACTTCGTGTTGCAAATACGGTCAGGTTTAACCTTACCTTTTTTAATGCATCTGCCCCTATAATTTGGCCATACACTTTAAACACAGTATTTAGTTTTATCCGTAATTTTTCTGTAAACGACGGCGGTAAATTAGCGGCCTGTAGCGTTAATTCAAAGTAATCGAGCGGCTCAACAAAGTCTGTATCAAGTGTTTCAACCGCAAAGTCTGGCTTGGTATCACTAAAATAGGGCACACCATGGCTATCAGTCCAAGTGTAAATATTGCCATTACGCTTATATTTAACTTCACCTAATGAAACATCAGTACAACGCGTTGTATCGGCTTGTGGTAAATGGTTTTGTATTACTGTTTTAGTGGTAAACGAGCCTGCAGAGGGTTTAATTAGGGTTTGCTCTGCTTCTTCAACTATTTCGATTTCGACTTTTATATCTTCGTAAATAGCCCGTACACTGCCAATAGGATCATGGTAGTTGAATACCCGCCCAGCGAGGTGGTTAGCAATAAGTGCCGCTGCAATTAACAGCACAATAAATACAAATAGCACGCGCCATTTTGTGCTCAACATCTTTATCGTCGCTTGTTCCACTGGGCTTCAAATAAGCGCTTTTGTTCACCACGGTATTCACTGCACCACACGAAATCGGATGATTGCATTCCTTTTGAACGGCATCGCTTTGGTAAAGTATAAAATTCAGACCATGCATCTAGCTTTTCGGGATCGCTATAGCTGTCGCTATGCAATTTCATATTAGGCACCCGCGTGTGCAATAATGCATTGTTACTTGAGCTGTAAGCCGAAGAGCGTTGATATGTTCGATTGGTTTGTTTGGGCGGCTTATCACAATGCTTTGCAAGTTCTTCAAACAAAGATTTAAACCGTGCTTTTAACCGCTCACCTTCTTTCACCTTATAGCTTTGACGCAACCGTGAACGTATTGTTTCACGTTCTTTTACAATACTATCGCAATGTTTTTGCGAGTATTGCTCGTATGCTTGCGGGAGAGAAGTAAATAGGCAAAGTAGTATCAATAAAATCCATTTAATCATTATTTATCCCTAAATTGAGTTCTGTGTTCCGTTGAGCGCCTAGGCTGAATATAGAGGATTGAATCTAAAATAGAAACAGATAGTTTAAGCAAATTGTTAAATCATGCCTGAGCGCAATTGTTGGAGCCGTTTGTGATGAGAGTTTGTATCTACTTTTTAGTTATATAGAAATGACCCCTACAAATTTTTGCCTGTTTATTATATTTGTAATATAACTTAGCCATTTGAAAATATTGATCTTATTTTCATAAAAATTTGTGTATCATTGTAAGTAATTAAACTTTTTTAGGTTTGCACTTGATAAAAGTGCGATATTTAGCCTTATATGGAAATAAATATATGTTAAAAAAACTTACTATAACTGCCACTTTCTTATCCATTTTATCTGGTTGTACTATACAAAATTCATTCCCTGTGGAATACCATAAAAAAACAATCGAAAATGTAGAGGTTAAAAACATCGACTCTATTGGTGTAACCCAATGGAGAGATAAAAGAAACCTTGCCACTGTTAAAGATGAATTAGCAGAAAAAGCAGTTATGCGAATGGGCCCTGCAACAATCGGCATGACAAGTGATGGACAGGAATTTGTTAGAGTTGCCGACTTTATAAGAAATGCCTTTATTGATGAACTTCAATCATTAGGTGTAAATGCAAAAAAGATTGACATAATACCCGCATCTAGCGAAGCGAAACTACTAAGTAATATTGCAATAAATAATCAAGTTGAAATGTTAATTTCTGCAGACCTGATGAGTTTTGATGTTAATTGTCATGGTGCATGGACTTTAGACTGCAATAGAAATGTATCTTTTTCACTTTCATTAGTAAATAAGCTAGGGGAAGAACTAATTACACGTGAATTATTTGATGCAACTATGGCCAATAATGAAGGTATGGGGGTTCTCCATAAGACATTATTGGATCAATTAACTAACGAAGTTATGCGCAGCGCTTTAAAAAAAGCTGTAATTAGAACTGTTGAAGAAATTAATAAAGAGTCTAATTAAATAAAGAAAATGTCACTTTGGCGACGACAACCAAAGTGTGATTTGTCTTTAAATAAACTCTGCTGCAAGTAATTCATCCGTGAAGCTGGGTTACTGTCGGCATCCATGCTTCCACTTCCTCGCGCTGCGAAACCTCGTTTCGGTCACTCGTCACCCACAGCGCACCGAGTATTTTGCACTTTCCTCAAAGTCTAAATTGATATGAACGTAAACGCCGTGTAAGGCACATCCATGTGCCTGTCACGGCTTTGATTGCATTGCCTAAAGGGATTTAGGTACTTGGAATTTGTCGGGAACAAAATTCCGCCATGCAATCGATTACTCATCAATTGAGTCTTTTCGGGCAAAATGACGGGGGAGTTGTCTTGGCAGTGATCTTTAAATTTTAATGTAGGCGTTAAGCTTGCTGA